>NZ_JBSPZA010000053.1:0-11324 GCF_053851535.1 Desulfoplanes sp. PS50
CAAAACAGGCGAGCTTCCCCCGATAAATCGGGGATAAGAGAGAACAGGAGCCGTGTACGAGGCCCGTACGCACGGTTCTGTGAGAGGGATGAAGCAGAGTTGATCGCTCTGCTTCACCCTACTCGATGTTTACGATTGTGGGGTGTTAGCTTGAAATTTTTTGGCGCAGAGGACGATGTACAGGAAAATGATGAAGTAATTTTGACGGGAGGTTGAATAAGTCGAAGTCGTTACCGTTTATTGCGCATAGAACATCAATCGATACAAAGGAGTGATGATATGCCGTATGACAGTAATGCCAGGCTTTGGCCCAACAGGGATGACTGTTTTTTTCGAAACGCGGATATCCGCCCGGTCAAGCAACAGGGGCCACATTGTGTGACGACTTCCCTGGCCATACTCACCGGTCAGGCACCGGAATTTTTTCAGGGCACAGTAAATACCCAGGATCCGATATCTTGGTCGGAGGCGCTCAAGCCCTTTGAGATGCAGCTTGCTTATTGTCCCAGCGATATCCGTCGGATGGAATTCTATGTGCACGAATTGGTAGTGCTCAATGACCTTTTTGCCCTTTGCTATTACACTAGCAGCGATCCGGCAGTTCTTCTCGCAGATCCTGATGAATCCGGATGGATTTGCGGTTCGCATATCGTCATCATGCACAGAAATCACATTTATGATCCTGCACGCGGAACCAGGGAGATGGTTTGGGATCATCCCTGTCGATATTTTCATACGAAACGGATTTTCCGGATTGTTTCGACTGATTACCAAAGAGGGCTGTGATATATGGGACGGGTTATCAGAAGGAGACGGGTTCCCCGTCGGGACGATCAGCGGATCTGGCAGGGGCGTCGGGTGGACAAAGATTTGAAGGATGAATGGCTGGATGAACTGAATTCCCTTTTGTGTATGGATCTGGTCAGCATATGTCAGGGCCATCCGGATCAGGACAGGCGCTCCAGAAGAACGCCTCATATAACTCTGCGTTTCAAGCCCCTGTTTGTAACTCGTGTCCAGACGAAGCAACAGGTTGAATGGCTCCGGAATATTGTCCTCACACATGTCCAATGTCCTAAAACCGCTGTCGAGATTGAATCTCGAGTCGTGGCCCGTGGTGTTGGAGATTCGATTCGAGACAGACCGTTGTCGTGCGTCTGTTCTTTTCAATTGAGAATGACGGTCCCACAGACAAGTGGTTTGAAAAAATGGTCAGAAGTATAGATGCGGCCGATGCGGATATTTTGAAAATCCATCATCTGTCGGTCAGGCCTTTTGCCCATATGATTTAGTTGCTCTCGGAGAGGAGAATAAAGCGAATTATGCGAAATAAGGGGTGATGGTGGTGGAAGTAGGCTTCCCTTATTCTCAAATCACTGATGGGCAGATCCGAGATCGTGATGGGGCGGCCTAATGGGTTGTGACGTTTTTCGAGGATGATCCTATGGAAAAGGCGGACTGTTTTTGCTGAGGAATCCATCTCCCCACCTCTTTGGTTAGCCCATAATCCTGTATTGTAAGTAAACCCATCTGGCAGGATACCCTCTCTCACCGGCGTCTCAGCCGATATTTTTTGATATTCTTCCGCATTACGCCAACATATTCTTCCGCATTCAGTAATGCGGAAGAATATGCCCGCTCGAGCTACATATAACGATTGTTGGATAAAACGTCCTCATTACATTGCATATCAGGTCATGGATTTTTACGAGCGGGCGAAGGGTATCCTAACGCCTTGGTTTACCAATCGGATGGAAATCCTCTCTTCAGGAAATCACTGTCCAGGAGGACCGTTTTTTACAGAAGGATCGTCAATGACTCCCAGGACTTGCATTTTAAGATTCATGTAATATAATAGTAGTAAATCTTAAAAAGCGAGGTGATCGATATGAAACTGAAAGAGGTGATGAGAAATGCAGAAGATATAATACGAGAAATAAAGCTTCTAGATGTTGAAGACAAGACCAAGGCTGAGTATCTCAATATTGCTAATCGGGTACGAAAAGACCCAGATAGGTTGCTATACCAAGGTTCAAAAGGATACTATTACAAAAAGAAAGCTGCTCTTCGATATTTTATCCAACATTATCTAAGATTGTGTATAAAAAAGATCAACTCGAAATCAATGGAAGAAGAAAATATCAAGAAAATTGGCAGGAAGATAATATATCTCATCAATCTCTACAAAAAACATGGCCGGAATAACGGAAAAAGTCCCGTAACGACCAAGAGTCCGGGCAAATCCAAGCGGAAATCCTTGCGCAAAATGCCCAAGTATTGGCGTGAAATGATGTGGGATCGGTGTGCGAACTACGATTACAAGGGAGCCCTGGCCATACTGCAACTAACAGGTGCCCGGCCTAGCGAGATCGAACGGGGGGTGATCGTGGTGGGCGATGAGTCCTCGGAATTTCTGGAAGTTGTCATTAAAGGATCGAAGCAGGGCAAGGCGAAGAAAAACGGGCAAGCCAAACGAAGCATTTTTATCGACATGAGGGTCCATGTTTATCATCGATCGCCCAAAGATTATCTGTTGAGTTGTGTCGCAGAGGACGGTTATGTTATTGTCCAAGCCAATGCCAAACGTTTGAATGACTATGTGCGAAGACTCTCCCAAAAAATCTGGCCCAAGAAGAAAAATCCTATCACTCCATATAGTTACAGGCATCAGCTTTCGGCAGACCTGAAAGGGGAAGGATGTCCTCCGCCAAAAATTTCAATGACTCTTGGACACCGATCAGTACTTTCCAAGAAAAAGTATGGAACTTCAGCCCAGGCCAGGGGGAGTACCCATATTGGAGAGGTACGTTGCAGCCATGCACTCCGCGAACCTCAAAGATCTCATCCATGGGAGCAAATCCAGGCATCCGGCACTGGCTAGTCGGTGAGGAGTATTGGTGGAGGGTACCTTGCCCCTCCACCAATACTCGTCTAATCTAGCCTATTGATTTTTGCGGTAAGTTTGGCCAAGATTTTCTTGCATTCTTCAATTTCTGCTCTCACATCCGTGATAACGGATTCAGGTTTTGCGTTTACAGGTGCCTCCCACATGAGCAACTCTTGGGTGATTGAGTTGCTATTTTTAAATCCAGCAATTTTCATGACGCTTGCGATTGCCCTGGAGTGAAGAGCACTCAAATATCCCGAACTGATTTTGTACCGATCGGCTACGTCTGTCAGGTTTGTTTGTCTCCCGATAAGAGCACAGAGAGCGTCGTACTTGCGTTGAGGGCACAATTTAGAACCTTTTGTTCTCGCCATAATACGTTCCTCATTTTTGCGGATTAAAAATAATCCGATTTGGGATTAACATGGTCAAAAAAATATTTTGAACTTCCACTGCTGCCCCGTAGTTGTGTTGCGCAACAATTACTCTATATTAATAATTCGGATTAATGTCAATAGGAAAACGGATAAAAAATGAAGATTGGAGAAAGAATCAAACAGGTCCGTGAACAAAATTCACTTAAAACAGCAGCATTTGCAAAGATTATTGGGATATCACAAGGCTCGTTAAGTGATATAGAGAATGGAAAAACTAATCCAAGAGCCAGCACCCTGCAGAATCTTGTGTCGTCCATGCATGTCGATCCTCTTTGGCTGCTGACGGGAGAGGGCAGGGAAACGATTGAAAACAGGCTGGCACTCAAAAGCCCTCTTGCGCGACAGATCGGTCAGATTGCAGATGAATTGTCAGTGGACGCCCAAAAGGATGTTTTGAAGTATGTTCAAAAGGAAAAACTACTCCATGATCTGAAGGAGCAGAACGTCTAAATTTTATTTTTTTGATAGAAGACAAAACCAACTAATCCCCCAGCCGACGCTCATTGGTTGGGGGATTCGTTGGTTTTGTGGAATGCTGACTCGGGGTGACCTCAAGAAAAATAAAAAAAAGAGGCAAAAACTGTAGGTAAAAAATTTTTCAGTATATCAAAATTTTTTTATAAAAAAAATCGCCGTTTTTTGGGGCAAATCCGGTGGTTGTGAAAAATCGAACGAAGTCTTTTTTCGATAACTACTTGATTATAAATAATAAAAATAATTTCAGGTACGATAAAAAAATATAACTTTTATTTTTTTTGAAAGAAAAATTGACCAGATTCATGATTTTTTTTTGATTTTTGACTTCAAATTATTTCCATGGATCTCCCGTGGGAATTTCGGACAGCCTGTCCCAAAATGGGATGATCGTGAAAAAAGCCCAATATACTTGCATTCAGATCACTGTGATGATCGGTGGGACATTTTTTTATGGAAATTTTCATTTTTTATTCATGCGTTGCGGCGGGCATGTTTAGGTTTTTTCAAAACCATATCGTATACTTGTCATGAACCGTGCTCAAAGAGCACACAACTCAAGTGAGGTATGTATATGGTAAAGGAAAAAGTTGTACTAACAAGAAATGAGGTAGCGGATTATCTGCGGGTCGACAAATCGACCATCTCCCGGCTGGCGAAATCCGGAGAGCTTCGGCACTTCAAGATTGGAAGTCGGTTGCTGTTTAAAGCTGCGGATGTGTCTTCATTTGTAGAGGAGAAGATCGTTTGCGAAGAAAAATTCCGGGAGGTGTGCTGATGGCTTCTGTCGGAATTCAAGCAAAACCGTTAAAATCGGGCAAAAACAGCTATGCGGTGTGGTACAAACATCCGGTTACGGGCAAGAGTAAACATTACAAATCCTACCGGCTCAAAAAAATTGCCGACCAGGAAGTCGCGAAATTGCGAATCCTCATCGACACGGGAAGCATTCCTGACGTGGCCACCCGGAAGAAACGGGGCGTGATCACGTTGGCTGAAGTCGGAGACCTCGTTCGGAAGGAGTGGCGTAATAAAGTGAGATCCGGAGATATCAAGCCGGTCACGGAAAGCGGGTACCTCGGTCATCTGAAGAAAATCGAGGAAGATTTTGGTTCCCGCATGCTTGCGACTATCACCAAAGATGAAATTTTGGACTTCCGGCTTGACCTTGCTGAAAGCACGTCGAAGGTGACAGCAAATCGGCGGATGCATGTATTTAAACAAATATTTTCCAAGGCTGAGGAAAATGGGCTGTGTCTGAAGAACATTCTGGCCGGTGTCAAAAATTTGGGGGAACAGGATCATGAGCGGGATTTTTGGCTCAAGCCAGAGCAATTGGATCGTCTCCTTGAAAAGGCCCAGAAATCAAAAGTGAATCATTATATGGTGTTGGCCATCCTGCTGGCGGCGGAACACGGCGCGTCCACGCAGGAAATTCTCGATTTACGATGGGAACATATCGATTTTGATTGGAAGGGGTGTGGGTGTATCCATTTTCATCGTACAAAGAATGGTGTGGATCGTTCCCACCGTCTCGACATGGGGCGAACCAAACAGGCCTTGCTTGATCGCAGAAAGTTTCTGGCCCAGCAGAGGAAAATATCAGAGGGAGAGGTTGATGGGTACGTTGTTGGATATATCGATGGGAGACAAATGAAGGGGTTTAAACGCTCTTGGCGGACGATTAGGAACAATGCAGACCTTGAGATGATGCACTTTCACGACTTCCGTCATACCTTCTGCACAAATCTCAATATTTCAGGCATTTCTGCCCCGCAGGTCAATGCGTTTATCGGACATAAAACTTTGGGGATGACGTACCGGTATATACACGCTCTGGAGGTGAATGAATGCACCGGTCTGAGCAATCTGCAACAGCGCTACAATTCAGGGGGAAAGCCATAAAATCCCACGCCACCGCAACCGGAATATCCGGCCTAACGAAACAAGCCTGCCTTTGGTCGCACCAACGGCGGGCTTGTTTGTTATATACTGGAAAAAAAGGATAAATGGCTTGATTTCAACATGCGAGGGGGGTATATAATCAGGACAAAGAGCATCGTTCTTTGACAATGAAATAGCGTTGGGAATCGGGAATATCTCGGGAGGAAAGCATATGTCTACTGTCGGGATACAACCCAAGAAACTGAGTAATGGAAAACGAAGCTATTCCGTTTGGTATAAAGACCCTGTGACAGGCAAGCAGCGGCACTTTAAGACGTACCGACTTAAAAAAGTTGCCGATGAGGAAGTCGCCAAATTAAGGGTTCTGATCGATACCGGGAAGGTTCCAGATGCCCCTACCAGGAGAAAGCGTGGGGTGATCACGCTGACCGAGATTGGCGATTTGTTACGCCGGGACTGGCGAAATAAGGTGCGGACTGCTGAGATGGTCAGAAAAACCGAAGAAGGATATCTCCTTCAGTTGCAAGCGATTGAAAAAGTCTTTGGGGATAGAATGTTTGGAAGTATCACCAAGGACGAGATCCTTGATTACCGCATTGAAGTTGCTGAAATGTTTTCGAATGTCAGCTCGAACCGGCGTTTTTTTATATTTAAGCAGCTTTACGCCAAGGCCAAGGAAAAAGGGTATATCGGTCAGGATGAGATATCCAAGGTGAGGTATCTGAGTGAAAAAAAGCATGAGCGCACGTTTTGGCTCAGACCTGAGCAGTTAACTTTACTCCTGGATGCCGCCCGGCAGAACCGATCCAAACATCATATGGTCTTGGCCATCCTGTTGGCCGCAGAACATGGGGCCTCCAAGCAGGAGATTCTGAGCTTGAAGTGGGAAGATGTCGATTTTGAACTGGCCGGGAACGGGTGCATCAACTTCCATCGGACCAAAAATGGCGTCCGCCGGATCCACCGCCTCGACATGGGGCGGACAAGGAAGGCGCTTTTGGAGCGGAGGCAATATCTGGCTGAGCGTCGGAATATCCCGGAAGACAAGGTTGATGGGTATATTGTCGGTCACGTGGATGGTTCTCGCATGATCAGATTCAAGTCTTCGTGGGACACGATTCGAAGGACTGCGGGGTTTGAAAAGATGCATTTTCACGATCTTCGCCATACCTTCTGCACGAACCTGGTCTGCTCTGGCATGACGCTGAAGCATGTCAAGGAATTGATTGGCCATCGGACCATGGAGATGACCGAACGATATGCCCATTTTGAACAGCTTCAGGACTTTGGCGGATTGAGGGAACTTGCAGCCCGGTATGAGCGTGGCGGAAGCCATGCCCTGAGCGGGGTTTAGGATTAAAGGCTAGAAATAGGCTAGAAATACGGAAAAAGGCCACTTTCCGAAGAAAATGGCCTTTTTGTAAGCTATTGGGGTTTAAAGCTTTTTTTGGTCGGGATGAGAGGATTTGAACCTCCGACCCCCTGAACCCCATTCAGGTGCGCTCCCAAACTGCGCTACATCCCGACACAGGGGGCTCTTTTATGGATCTGGCCCCTGGTTGTCAAATAATTTTTTGAAAATCCTGCAACTTTTTTTTCAGGGCCATGATTCGGGTGAAGGACTCGGCTATCCGGGCCTGGGAAATCCGGCCGGATTGGACGAGATCTTCAATGATGGCGACAGCTTTTTGCGTGATCTCGGGATCGTAGCTCAGGTTGTTTCCAAAGACGAGGATATCGGCTCCGGCCTCGATGGCCTGGGTGATGGCCTGATCCAGCCCGTATTCCCGGGCAATGGCCTCCATCTGCAGGTCATCGGTCACGATCACGCCCTTGAATCCGAGATCCTGGCGCAGCAGGCCGGTTATGGTCGGCCGGGACAGGGTGGCTGGAAAGGTATCATCCAGGCGGTCATTGAAGATATGCGCGGTCATGATCGCATCACAGGCCCCGTGTTGGATGAGATACCGGTAGGGAAGAAGTTCCAGGGGCGACCAGGTGGTGGAGACATCGGTGACGCCTTTGTGGGAGTCGTTCTGGGCGCTGCCGTGGCCGGGAAAATGTTTCAGACAGGAGAGCACCCCGTAATCATGCAGTCCGCAAATGAAGGCCTCGGCATGGGCCGCGACCTGGTCCGGATCATCTGAAAAGCTGCGTCCTATTTTACCGATGGCCGGGGAGAGAGGATTCACGTTGACGTCCACCACCGGGGCGAGGTTCCAGTTGATCCCGAGATCTGCCAGGGTTTTTCCGGCAAGTTCGCCCGCATGTCGTGTGGTATCCGTGTTATGCTCTTGCCCGAGTTCCATGGCGCCGGGCAGGGCGGGGAATCCGTATTTGGGCTTGAGCCGGGCCACCCGGCCCCCTTCCTGATCAACGGCCACGAAAAGGGGGAGGCTCGCATGGCGCGTGAGGTCGGCGACCAGTTTCTTGACCTGTCCGGGCGAGGCGATATTTCTGCCGGGCTGCTTCAGGGCGACATCATAATCAAAGAGGATCACGGAACCAAGGTGGCGTTCCGCAATATCCCGGACAATGGGGGAGTGCTCGTCCACGCTCAGCCCCCTAAAGCCGACCATGAGCATCTGGCCGATCATGGTTTTGAGGTCAGGTTCCTGGGCGGCCGCTGCACCGGACGTTTTGGAACAGGCCGGGCAGAGGCCCAGGGCAAGGATCAAGGCGATGGGCAGGAGGTGTTTTCGCAAGGTTGGCATAGGGGATTGTATTGTTGTAATGATTTAAGTAAGATGGAAAGATATAGGATAGGGTGGACGGAAAAGTGAATGCTTGGCGAGCCTGCGAGGGTAGCAGACCTTATGCAAGGCTGGTGGGATAAAGTGCGTAATACATAATAATACACAGTACACAGTGCGCAGTGCGCAGACAAGGCAGGAAGACAACAGAAAAACTTAAAAATAAAATCCGGTTCCACAGGCGACAATTTCTATCCAGTCCTGAATAGAAATTGTCGTTTTTTGTCGAGTCCTAAAAAAGAGTGGTCACTTTTTCCTGCGCACTGCGTACTGTGCGCTGCGTACTTCCTTTCTTCACTTCGTCTTTTTTTATCCCAGAGAGGCGACATACCAGGCAGCGGTCGCATCAAGTCCCTGGCGGACGCTGTGGGTCGGTTCGTAGCCGAGCAGGTTCCTGGCCCTGGTGATGTCGGCCAGGGAATGGCGGACATCGCCGGGTCTGAAATCCCGGTACACCGGGTCGGGGATGGTCAGGTCGGGCCGCTGGCCCGCAACCCGGTCCCTGATCAGGGTGAAGAGTTCGTTGAGGGTGGTCCGTTCCCCAAAGGCCACGTTGTAGACCTGGCCTGGCGCGTCCGGGTGCTCGGCTGTAGCCGCGAGAATGTTTGCCTGCACGCAATTGTCGATGTAGCAGAAATCCCGGGAGGTCTCGCCGTCCCCGTTGATGTATACCGGCTCTTTGGCAAGCATTCCGGCAAACCATTTGGGCATGACCGCGGCATAGGCCCCGTTGGGGTCTTGGCGTCGGCCGAAAATATTGAAATAGCGCAGCCCGATGGGTTTGAATCCATAGGTTCTGACAAAGACATCGGCATAGAGTTCATTGACGTATTTGGTGACCGCATAGGGAGACAACGGGCGGCCGATGGCATCTTCGACCTTGGGAAGTCCGGGATGATCCCCGTAGGTGGAGCTCGATGCCGCATAGACGAAACGTTCGACTCCGGCGTCTCGCGCAGCCACGAGCATATTCAGAAATCCGGAAATATTGTTTGCATTGGTGGTTATCGGGTCTTCAATGGACCTGGGGACCGATCCCAGGGCAGCCTGATGAAGGACATAATCTGCTTGCCCGCAGACCTGCTTGCACGTGGCAAGATCGCGGATATCGCCTTTGACAAGGGTGAATCCGGACCATTGCTTCGGGGTGACCAGCGATCGGACATCCTCGAGATTGTGTTTGTGGCCGGTGGAAAAGTTGTCCAGCCCGATGACCTGCTGGTCAAGACCAAGCAGGGTTTCAAGAAGGTTGGAACCGATGAATCCGGCAACGCCGGTGATGACCCAGGTTTTGGGATGAAGGGCGAGCCGGGCCGTAATGTTTGAATAGGTGGTCATGCAATGTCCTGATCAGTAAAAAGAGGCGCTCAATCCTGCGTCGAGGTGAAGTCGTTTATCTTCCAGGTGAATTTCTCCCGCGCCCTGTCCAGGGCAAAGGCCTCCACGTCTTCATGCCATGCATAGAAATTGTTCAGCAGGGTGTCGGCCATGTCCGAGAGCACGAATCCCTTTCGGCCGGCAACCTTGACCAGCAGGGGTTTGCCCAGGACCTCTTCAGTGGCCTTGATTTTCCCCCAGGCAGCCCTGTATGACATGCCCAGCTCCTTGGCTGCTTTGTTCAACGAACCGAGTTCCTTGACTTTTTGTAAAAGAAGCACGCGGCCCATGCCAAAAAACATGCCTTTGTGCGTTTCAAACCAAAGATGAGTTCTCATCGTGGTTGTGATCATTAGATACATTCCTCCTGCTTCGGATCTGTACGCGGAAGTGGTTTAAATCCGCCTCTCTGTATCCCCTCCACCTAACCAGTATAAAAGTGCCGGTCAATGAAGGACGTTTGGTATGGCAGGGCTGATTTGTTCGCATGGCCGGGCATCATATTTCAGGTACGTGCATGAGAACAAATGTGTCCTTTTCTTTTTTTTGTCGTGGGACATGTCGATATTTCGGATGAGGTCTTGAAATCAGGACTTGACCCAACCTCGACCGTCGATCAAAATGCATAATTTGTTGCGGGTGAATTTTTACAGCCCTTTGATTGATATGAGGAATGCTACATGGTCATTGTAGACAACCTTGTTGCTCTTTGTATGTTGTTACATGCGCAGAGCATTGTGAATATGGTGTTCTAATGCGACGTTTTTGGATCCGTGTAGGACGCACCATTCGGTTTGCGTATCTGAAAACACTGCGCATCAAAGCGCCTCCGCATTCCATAGGCTTGGGGATGGCCATTGGTGTTTTTGTCGGCTGTCTTCCGCTCATCCCTTTTCAAACCGTCATTGCTGTGACCCTTGCTTTCTTCTTCAGATGCAGCAAGATTACAGCCGCCCTGGGTACCTGGGTTACCAATCCCGCCAATGTGGTTTTTGTCTATTACTTTCTTTATCGGATAGGCCGGTGGATCGTACCCGGCGAGGCCCTTGGTTTCGATCCGAAGCAGCTGGCCCTGTCCGATATGTTCTCTTCGGGATGGCATCTGGTCATGATCATGAGCGTGGGGGGACTCGTCATTGGAATTCCCGCAGCTATCCTGACCTATTTTCTGACTGTGAGACTGATTCGTGTCTATCACAAGAGAAGGGCCGCCAGACTCCTTAAAAAGGCGGCCAGGAAAAGATGACAGATCGTTGGTGCCCCGCACGTTCAGTAAACAGGCAATAGTCTGGAAAAGTGTTGTTAACCAATAATTCTTAGAGTGTATCGAGGATTTTTTCATAATGCCTGATCATCCCCGTGCAGCAGAGGGTCGTCCCAAGAAAAGTCTTGGTCAGAATTTTCTCATCGATGGGAACATCGTCCGAAAAATCGTGGACCAGCTTGGCATCCTTTCCGGGGACACCGTTTTTGAGATCGGTCCGGGTCGTG
>NZ_JBSPZA010000054.1:0-10791 GCF_053851535.1 Desulfoplanes sp. PS50
CCTTGCAAATTTGAGCAGGAATTCCTTTTTGTGGCACCTGTGAGTGATGTGCCAGACATGGTTGGGAAGAAAATATCGGTGCGCTCTTGGCATGATGGGAGCCAGAAAATTTATTACCTTAGATGGACGATTTTGGGGTCAAAAACGTGGTTTTAAGGCCGAAAACGGCCGCTTTTGAACGGTTATTGATAACAATTTTGAGATGTTATCTTGGTCCGACCCCGATAAAACAGGCGATTTTAATCTTTCTTTGCCAGCAGGCGTTTCCCTTTTTTCGTTAGCCGATATTTCTGATTCTTGCTGCGCGGGGTATCTGGCAGGGTCATGGCAATCAAATCAGCGCTCAGAAGTTTTTTTAGAGATTCAACATAGTTTCTGGTTCGTGTTGAGTAGCCAAGCTTTTCCAGAAGATGAGCAGTAGAAGACGGTTCAGACAGACTTTGTAGAATTTTTTCCATGGTTGAGGTCAGTTGGATTTCATGTACCCCATCATGTACCCCGTCATGTACCCCTGACTCTACCCCCGACGGGGCCTCTACATCCTTGCCGGTCCCCAGCCCCTCTTTTTCTTCCGCTTTCTTGACCGCTTCATGCACCGGTAACCGCACCTGAAAATATCTATGATCCTCATCAAATTCAAACTCAGCCTCGGGCGAGCCATTGTCCTGCATGGCGTGTTTGATTTTGGAGATGCCTGTTCCTCTTCCTTCGGTCATTTTTAATTCTTTTAAAAACTCACCGATGCGCCGGTTGCGGTAGCGGCGGGGGTTGGCCCGTCCCTGTCTGAGTGCCTCGAGTTTAACCGAGCGATCCGGGCCTGGATAGCTGAGGATAAATATTTCATCCTGATAGATGCGAATCTCAACAGGTTCGCGCACATCGTATGCACGGTGATACACAGCGTTGACTACTGCTTCTTCTATGGCCGGATAGGGAAAGTTTTCCACGCGGGTGGCCTCGGCCCGATCCGGATGTTTGATCACGGTTTCAGTGATGAAATTGCGTTTGATGAAATCAAGGGCTTCCCGGGTCATGATATGGATGGGGCCTTTGAAAATCTTTTCGGAAAACTGATCTCCTCCGGCACCTTCCTTGCCAAACCAGACCACATCAATCTGGGTGTACGGGAAGAATTTCGAGGGTTCAGGATTGAACATCATCAGCCCAATATTCAGGGGAAAAGGCGATTCAACCGGTCCTCCAACGATACTCATCTGCCGTCCCAAATCCTCAAGAGAAAGACTGGTCGCTTCTTCAGCCAGACCGCTTCCAATCTCTTGCAGAAATTCTTCAATCAATCTGGGAGACAAATCTCCAACCCGTGCCTGCTGATTGAAACGGTCGTCAAAGGGAACCGTGGCCGCAAGAGAGATCAATTCTGCTTCATCGCTGCCCCTCGCCTGCACCGTGCTGGAGCCTTTGCGGATATACCAGGCAAAGTTCTTGTGATTCTTGGCCAGGGACTTTTTGGCCTTGTAGGGTCGGGTTTGCCCGCCCATTGCCCTGAGGATCAGAATGGTTTTGCCTTGAAATTCTGTCGGAACCATCAGCGGATGGTAGTATGGCTGGATGGCATGGTAGCCCAGATTCAGAATCTCTTTTTGGATGCCATCCACCGAGGCCGGATTCAGCCCAACGGGAGGCAGCACCGGCTGACCGTTTTCTTCAGCAACCCCAATGATGATGTACCCGCCGCCGAGATTATGAAAATCGTTGGCAAAGGCACACAGGGTATGAAGAATGTCTTCAGGGTTCCAGCCTGCTTTGAATTCCAGGCGTTCCCACTCAACTATTTTGCCGGTAAAGAGATCTTTGATGTTGATGGGAAGGTTCATGGTGTGGTCTCGTTGCGGTATGCGTGGGTCATTCTGGGACTGCCGAGCGTCTGCTCGGCATCTTTGGGGATGAATGAGGGCGTTATGGTTGTTTCGCCTATGTTGGAGTCATTTTCGTGACCAGTTGAGGGTGCGCGAGTCCGTTGCCGAGCAGACGCTCGGCGGTCCCGGTGAAAACCTGGGTCATTTGGCAGCGGTTTTGGCTGCCTGGATGATCTCCAACGCTTTGGGGCTGCTACAAACGGGCTTTGAAGTTTGAAAGATATGAAGAATCTATTTTATTTTTTATTTCGGGCTGATTGATTCCTCTCATTCAGAGGAGAAAATCTCACTGGTTTATTGTTTTCACCGATATCTTCATATTCAACAAAACAGAAGGCTCCCTTGTACTCTGGAAGGTGCCCATTGATCCACACCGTAGCCGCTGTTCCAAAAGCAATGCCCATAACCATATTAGACATATGAAGCATACAGTTGATAGTGGCATCATCAAGGAGTCTCCTGCGCAATTTTTCGTAGGATGATAAAAACATCCAGCTTTGCATGGTAACCATGGAGTGGAAGCTGTTTCCTTTGGTCATTTCAAAACCACGTTCAATGAACATGGCGAACAGGTCAGCCTTGCTGTCAGGAATTCCTTTTTGTGGCACCTGTGAGTGATGTGCCAGACATGGTTGGGAAGAAAATATCGGTGCGCTCTTGGCATGATGGGAGCCAGAAAATTTATTACCTTAGATGGACGATTTTGGGGTCAAAAACGTGGTTTTAAGGCCAAAAATGGCCGCTTTTGAACGGTTATTGATAACAATTTTGAGATGTTATCTTGGTCCGACCCCGATAAAACCGCATGTTGGACATTATCGTGCATGTGTTCCTCAAGGCTGGCCGTCTATCTTGATGGTAGCCACCATCCCTCAACGTGTTCTTCTGTCGTATCTGCGCAGGAAGAGCCGTGCTGTGATCAACGTGATCTGAAGTCGGAACGTCGCATCTTCTTCTTCGGATAATCCGGGATGACCACCATGGGGATGCATCCGACTCATGAGCCCTTGCACGTACTGCGGCTTCTGATTATTCTCGTTCCACTCATTGTAGTCCGGGATCAGAAACGGCGGCTGCACATCTTTTCCGAGATAATCGCGCTTCAGCTTGCTGTCATCCTGCCCCCTGTAACCGAAACCCAGCGCGATGGCATTAAGATACTCTTCGTAGAAGTTCCTCAGCTCTCCATTGGCTGATGACCATTCTCCTCTCTGGAAAGCCGATAGCGCGTTATCGAGGTGCCCTTTGGCTATCGTAAACCGGAAGCGATCTAGAAGGCCGACCACCTCATTTTCCGCCTCTCGAAAGTCGATCTCCGGGATTTCCTTCGGCAACATCCGTTTCAAGGTCAGCGCCTTGGTTTTGACGCTGTGCTTACATAGGCAGGTCGGTTCTTCTTCAACATCCTGCTCAAAAGGTTCAAACCCATCGAAACGAAGACCAGCGACGAACTTGCTCCATGTCTCACCGCTCCGACAAGTTGGTGGAGCCTTGATCGCGGTCTCGATAAGAGCGCGTGAAAGCGTGACAGGCCCGTTTTCGGTGATCACTTCAGGACCTCGGTCAAGGGCAATCTTGGCCCAACTGGCAGCGCGTCCAGATTTGCTGGATGATTTGCACCATTGATCGATTCCCCACTGGACTTCAAAAACCTCCATATCGTCATGCGAGTTGAAACTCGCTATCACCTCCGCTGCGGCGACGACTGTCATGCGGTTAAACCCGCTCATTCCGCACCCCAGGCTGGAGTCATATTTATACCTCGTTCCAGGTTACTCATACCGTCCGCTCTCCTGTCCAACGGCCCGCAGATGACCGGCGGGGAAACTGCAAAGCGAAGCGGCGCAGTTTTCTCCGTCCGTGTCCATCCGTCTTGTTCGGCTTTCCTATTCTTTGAGTCCGTGCATTTGGATGGCAGTCTCCACGGCTTCGCACCACGCAATGAGGGACTCGATTTCACCATCTGTCAGTGGCCGCGTCACCTGACATTTGAGATCGCGGCCAGCGGGGACAAAAAGCCCGGTCTTCTCTGCTTTATTCCTCAAGGCGTCGAGCTCTTTTTCCGGAACCGCGGATTTCCTCTCCACTCCTCCGCGGTCACGAAGTGATGTGCGGAGAGTCTGTTTGTAGACCGAATCGGGAGGATACACGAAGCAGATGGCAACATGGGTGCCATCGACGCTGGCGTTGAGGGAGAAGCCTTTGGTGCCCCAATGGACAGGCATGGACTTCCGCTGTGCCAAATCGAGAATCCGAGAGAAGACTGCCTTGCCGTTGTCGTCCAAGGAAGCAAGGAAGGCATCCTGTGTCACCACGGGAAGGGAACCCGATGTGACCTGCCTTGGCTTCTCCGATTCCCTCCCAACCACGATCTCCTGAGAAAGCAAGCGGGTTCCCCCGTTGGCTTGGAAGAACGTGAACTCAACGCAGGTGACCCGGATTCCTTTGCCGCGCAAGAATGTGGCTGTCTGCCTGATCTCCGGCGTGACACGTTGGCCGACAATGACAATGCGCTGGTCCTTGTTGAAGGCGACCGCCTCGTCGGACGCCAAGTCGAAATACTCGCGGTGGTGCTCGGCAAGGCTGAGAGACTCGTCATTGAGGTAGGAGCCGAGTATGGCTTCGAGTTGAGCGGTGTCCAACCGCTCGGCAAAAGACGCGTACTCCAGGGACTGAGCAATCGTGTCACGTGGAGTTCTGTCCCGTTTCAGCTCCACGACGACAACACCACCCTCCCGGTCCAGGCCGACAAAGTCGATGAATCCTCCGAGGTTGGTTGCTACCTGTCGCCCGATGATCAAAATCCGCCCGTCCTCGACGATCCCATCAGGATTCGACTCCAACCAGTCTTCCAGAATCGCCTCCTCGTGATCGACTTGGAAAGGCGTCTGGAGGTACTCGCTGAACTGGCCGTCAGGTTGTACGCCGAAGACTCTCATATCACTCCTTCCTGCCGAACAAATTATTATATGGTTTCCTGATAACTCCAGGAAACCATGCCGTTGTCAAAAAATTAAGATTAAATGCAGGTAATTTCTAGCCTGACAACTCCGAATTTGGCATGTTATCAAGATCTTTTTAATGATCAAGGGCTATGATTAACATCCCAGACGATATTCGAGACAATTTTGAAAAATGCCTAGTCCATGAGTCCATCTCTGAAGGGTCGAGGCCCTTCTACCGTAAATGGCTGAGGTATTATTTTGATTTTTGTCATAAATATCAGAATGACCTATCAGACCGGACACGTTTGAAGCACTTTATGGAAAAGCTTGCCGCGAAATATCAACCCGTCAATTTGATACGGCAGGCGTCTCATGCCGTATCGATTTTTTACAAACGTTGCCAAGTCGCTCAGGTGACAGGGAATCGGTCTGATTTGTCGGCATCCTCGTCTTCTTTGCAAACAGATCGCTCACCAAGATCAAGAAGGCCCGGTTGAGTAAACGCACTTCTGCCCACCCCTTCCGTTACTCCTTTGCCAGCCATCTCCTCCAAACCAACTAAGACATCCACATTATTCAGGAGATGCTGGGGCATAGCGATATCCGTACGACCATGATCTATACCCATACCATCAAGAGCACGACCAAAAAGGACAGAAAGAGCCCGCTGGATTTTTGACTCCGGAGCGGCCTTCAGTTGCAGGAACAATCAGTGAGTCCCCGGCTTATGGCAATAGCCGTATCCTTCTGTGCTATTGGTCATGTTTGAGATGGCTGTGGATGAGCCGGCCTGGAAGATATCCCGCCTGGTTGTCTGATCCTTCCCAGAATGTATAACAATATTTGGTCAGACATTATCCTGCAATGAATTGGCCCGTATCATTATCTTTATGTATGACACAAGGTATCATCTCGAGTTTTTTAAATTTTTTGGCAAAAAAATCGGGAATGGCCCTGGATGAGGAGAATCTTTCCAAAAGGGCCAGAACATTTGGCTTGTGATCGCCTTTTTCGGATGAGTCTGGAGTTCGTCGTGATCAGCACGGTTGACAATGAGATGATTTGAGATATTATATCTTAACATCAAGGAGAACCATCATGCAAGCACACAAAATGACCCATGCACACATAGCTGTTCCCCCGGATTGCCTGGGGTTGCTAACGGAACTGGTAACCAAGCTTGGTGGACAGGTGATGTCCGAATCATCTGCCGATCTGAATGCCTATCCCATCCCGTCTTTGGAGCGGGGAGGAAAGATGCTCAAAGGGTTGCGCCAGAGGGCCGGGTTGACTCAGAAACAGGTTGCTGACGCATTGGGGATTCCGCAAAGCCACATTTCCGAATTTGAAAGGGATAGGAGGAACATTCCCTACAAACATGCTCAGACTCTGGCGACCCTGTTCCATGCTGTTCCGAGTTATTTTATGCGACCGAACGACGAGACCCTCGAGGCCATGGATGAACTGGGTGCGGGGAAGGGGGTACGAAGTGGGACCAAGGAGGATCTCTTTGAGAACCTGGGGATATGAGTCATGCTGACACCCGTTGAGTCTTCAAAATTCCGCAAAGATGTCAAGAAGATGCAAAAGCGTGGCAAAAACATGGAGAAACTCCGGCGGCTACTCACTCTTTTGATCGAAGAGCAAGATGTACCGGATTCCTATCAGGCACATCCACTCAAGGGTAACTGGTTGCCTTTTTGGGATGCCCACATTGAACCGGATTGGCTTCTCGTTTACCTTGAGCAGAAGGGGGAACTTCTCCTGGCAAGAACCGGCACTCATGCTGACATTTTTAAAACGTAACCGTCTGTGCACATGTGACGATTATGTAAGCTCGCAGACAGCGTAGGCTGTCTACCTGACGACAGCCAGCTCGGCCCATGATGTGGTGTATCGCTTGGAAAGAAATTCCCGGCGCATATGCCTTTTTTTGTGTCCAAGACCAGCGGAGGTCAGGGTGACGGTGGCGCTGCCGTATTGGTTGTTGATGGAGTCCATCACGGAGATGAGAGACTGGTGGCGTGATTTTTCCTGGGAGAGGGATCGAAAAAGGATCGCTGGCGGTTGGAAGGGGTGGCAAGATCAGTGAGCATGACCCCGACTTTTTGGAATGTATAGCCGGGAAGGTAAATTTTTTCCAGAATCTCCCAGGCCTTGGACTGGATGATTGGGGTATAGGATGTGGCAGGGATCGCTTTGTCAGGTTGTAAGTGCGTCCAATTCATCAAACAGAATGATGTTGGCAGTATGAATGACATGGGAGTCGAATTCATTGTGCGAATAAAAACCATGCGCCCCGGCAATCATTTTTGATTTCACAGTGGTGTGCTTGTTCAATTTCTTGATCAGGTTATCCACGTTGAATCCGGCTTCCTGGCAAAAGAACAGTCGTGTTGGAACGAGCGGACTCACATCCGGATAGTGGCGGATCCTTGAACCATAGAAGCCGATGATTCCCTGTATCCTGGTATCAGTCGATGTGAGCCAGGCAAGGGTCGCGCCGATGCTGAATCCTATGATCGCTAAATTCTTATGACTGTTAGCATCAATTATTTCATTTATCGTGACCAGTGCTCGTTCGATTCCGACCTCTGCAAAGAACTTGCTGTACGAGTATGATTCATCCGTTCCCGTATACCCGTCAGGATACAGAGAAGGCAGGATAACCTCGTAATCCTTAGATCGCAAAGAAGAACTAAGAGCTCGAAGATTGTCTGTAACACCATATATTTCATGCAGCAGCAAAATAGTCGTTTTCATCGAATGATCAGGACTCTTTGGTTGTTCTATTGAAATTTTCAATACGATTGATTGAACGACATGCAAAAAAAGGTCTTTCCCGCATCTGAAAATTCTAAAAACAAAAAAGGGTTACGACTAAGATCGTAACCCTTTTTGCTGTTTCAATGGTCGGGAAGACAGGATTTGAACCTGCGACCCTCTGGTCCCAAACCAGATCTTCTATAAGGATAAGAATGATCACAATATGTCACGGGAAGCTTTAAAAACGTTGACAAACAATGTGTTAGGGGTCAATCAGATTTCCCGTTACATCATCTAATATCATCCAAAATACCGATCTACACTGACGCCAAAACTGACGCCAAAAAAGGAAGTTGAGACACGGGAGAAGTTATTCATGAGCAAAAGGGAAAAATTTAGTTTTACAGCCAAGGAAGTAGAAAAATGGCTTCGTTCGGGAAAATTCTATCGAGGAGAAAAATTAGGTGGTCGTGGTACGGGCAGCTTGTACCTCCGGGTCCGTGGTGAGAGCGCGAACTGGGAATATCAGTTTTTTTTGGAGGGACGAAAACAAAGGATGGTTCTAGGTACAGTAGCTACCAAGGTCAATGATTCATCGCCTGAAAGAAATCATTTATGCCTTGTGGACGCTAGGGAAAAGGCTAGAAATATGGCTCGACATGCGTTGAAGGGTCTTGATCCTCGCCTGGAAGAAGAGCGAGCAAATCTCGAGGAGGAACGCATACGCAAAGAAGAAGACTTGAAAAAAGCTCTTGATGCAAAACAGAGTGTCACTTTTTCTGAATTTTGGGAGTCAGTCTTCATCCATACACGAGAAAGGTTGGCAAAGAGAACCAGGGATTCAAACAAGGCTCAGTTTAAAATTTGGATTGAGCCAGTCATTGGCAATCTCAAGCTACAGGATCTTTCTCAGATCAGTCTTGAACGTATATGTTCAAATATGCGAAGTAAGGGGCAAAAGCCAAAATCTCAGAAGCATGCAATGGGCCTTATTTCAACAATGTGGACCTTGGCCAAAGATGAGGGGTTTGTGACTGGAGATTGTCCTACACGCAAGATCAAGATCCAAGTTGAGAACAAAAGAGTTCGATTTTTTTCACGCAAAGAAGCGGAGCTTTTATTAAAAAGTTTGGCCGTCGTGAGTAAGGATACGCACGATCTCAGTTTGATGGCTTTGAGAACAGGAGCTCGTTTTGGCGAGTTGGCAAAACTTACATGGATAGACGTGAATCTTGATAACGGGATTGCCCATTTCAAGGATACCAAAAATGGGGACTCAAGACATATTCCTTTTACCCAAGATATTAAGATTATGCTTTTGGAAAGGGCGCCGGGACTCCCTTGGGAATTGATTTTTCCGAATCGAAATGGAGAGATTAGAGACCGAATAAGTAATACTTTTAAGCGTATTATTGACCAGTTGGGATTCAATGAGAATGTGGACGATAGTCGTGAGCGATTGACCTTTCATTCTTTGAGACACACCTGCGCGTCCTGGCTGGTAATGGAAGGAGTACCCCTTTTCAAGGTTGCCAAACTATTGGGGCACACAGAGACAAAAACCACGGAGAGATATGCTCATCTTGCCCCGGACGGATTCAAGGATTTGTTGGATATACAACAAAGAATCGCTGACTCGGAACTGATTAAGGATACTGAAGATATTGAATGCAACAAGTAATTTACTCGACTTTCGGGGTTAGCGATTAGCCGTTACTAGTCTGTTTTTATTGACAAGAAGTCCTTTTTCACCAACGAAACTATCCATGTTTTTTTGGACTAGTTCCAAAATGCTTCCAAGAACATTTGCTGGTAAGTTTTCGATTTTATGGAGATTTTTTACGACTACACCGAGAATTTTTCCGAGCGCCTCAATCAACGTACAATCTGCAGCCTCTTGGCAGAAGTGGTGAAATAAAATTCCCAGCGTTCTGGGATCTTCTGTCCGACGTTTTTCTATGCAGAGAAAGATATACCTGGTCATAACAATGCTGGTATGTGCTATAAGTGCATCGAAATCTCTGCTCTGGCATCCTTTTTCCAATTCAAGATGCTGTTTGGCTGTCCGAAAAAAGACTTCGATATCCCAACGTCGACCATAGATACGAACTATTTCATCATCCGGAAGATTTTCATCCGTACACAGCAATGCAAGCCAGTCTCTTTTACTTCGGTTGCGGACGAAGACCAATTTGGCCATGCCCCCATCTTTGATCTGAACTTGTGCATTTGCGAGAATCTTTGCTCTTCCCCTGCGTTTTCGGATTTTACGGTAGATTTGGATCGCGTTGAGTTCTTGGCCCTCGAAGATATAATAAGGTGGACCCCAGGAGCTGTACAGTCGGAGGGGGTGTTTAAGCTAGGCTAGATAGTTTATCGGTAGGCTTCCCCCACATTTCACTCAGTAGCCAGTAACACACTGTTTTTTGGCCGGTCTTAGTCTTTTGGCCCCCATCGTTCCGCGGAGCCCGTCCCCGCAGGGGCAGCCCGAGGGCTGAGGGTGGAGCGGAACGATGGGGGCGGCAGTTGGCTCGATTCTTCTTGTTTTATTGCTACAAATTGAACATCAAATAAAACACATAACATCATGAAATTAGGCAGTTTTTTTGACGTCAAGTTGATATGCATGATCTGGGGTCATATCACCCAGACTGGCATGCGGTCGCTCTTGATTATAAAACTCGAACCAAATTCGCAAGCCTGCCTTTAGCGCTTTGCATCCCTTGAATTCATTGATATAAATGCATTCGTATTTAACGCTTCTCCAGAGACGTTCTATAAAAACATTGTCCATCCAACGACCTTTCCCATCCATAGAGATTTGGATAGCGTTAGACTTTAAAACACCAATGAATTTTTCATCAGTAAATTGAGATCCTTGGTCTGTGTTGAATATTTCTGGAGTTCCATAAAGTGATATGGATTCTTCTAATGCAGAAATACAAAAATCTGAAGTCATGGTATTAGAAATTCTCCAGGATAGTACTTTTCTTGTATGCCAATCCATTATAGCTACAAGATACATAAAACCATGAGAAAGCGGGATATAAGTAATATCAGTGCACCAAACTTGATTCGCGCGGCTTATTGTCATGTTTCTTAACAGGTATGGGTATATTTTGTTTTCAATGTTTGGCTTTGAAGTCTTGGGTTTGGGGTAGACTGCATGAATACCCATATGACGCATTAGTCGGCGTACACGC
>NZ_JBSPZA010000055.1:0-10316 GCF_053851535.1 Desulfoplanes sp. PS50
GGACTTCATGCAAAATATGCTCAAATTTGGGAATGTACTTCCTGTACGTCTCATTGGGCAGGTCAAAGAGATCGGAAAACTCCAGGCTGGAGCGCCACTGTTTCTTGCCGTGGTAAAAAACCAACGGAACGATCAGGGGAAGCCGCTCCTTGTTGGCCTTGGCGGCTTTCTGCCACATCTCGCTCATGTATTTGAAAAGCTGCAGCTTGGTCCACGTACCCAAACTGCTCTTGTGCTCGATCAGGATGTACACCTCGGCAGGATCGCCACTTTTGAGCTGGATGGTAAGAACAAGATCCGACAGGCTTTCCTGGAGGTGGTCGCTGATATATGACTCCGAGGCGACTTCCAAAGAATCGAGATCGAGTTCCGAAGTGATCTCTGCGGGCATGTAGTAGCGGACAAAGTCTCTGGCTACGTCCTCTCGGCCCAGAATGTTCTTGAACACATGATCATGCGCTGACTGGATTTTCTTACTCATGAAACAAAACGTAAGGCATATGTTGGAGGCTGGCAAGGGCAATCCTGTCACGAATACAAAACCCACCGAGGAAAATTCCAGGGTGGGCGTAGTCGTCTACAGGCACACGCGCAATGTCGCTGCCGTTTAGGTCAGAGATAAATACCGAAATACCTGCCGGCGGGTTAGTTGTCCGTGGCAGAAATCCCTCTGTGTCAGGGACGTTGTCGCCTCATCATCCAGCAAGGCAGAGGCGGTTTGAGGTGTTAGTATCTTACTCGTGAAAGTCTGCCATAAAAAACAAGAAAATTTTATAACCGCTTGAACTTAAAACTTAAAACCTAAAACCTAAAACTGCGGCTTGGGCGCATTAGTACCTTACTCGAGGCAGCCTGCCATAAAAACAAGAAAATTTCCCCAAAAAATCCGTGAGACATCTTTCCTGACACAGGGGGGCGGTTACCATTCTTTTCTCTTTTTTTCACCGCGAAGAACGCCAAGTGACGCCAAGAAAGACTATAAAAACAAAATACTATATTTCAAAAGGGACTATCCCCTTCGCGTCCCTTCGCGCCTGCCTGATGAAATGCTGTTGCTGTTCATTTCACTTGGTCCTTCGCGGTTATCAGTCCTTTTTCATTTTTTTCACCGCGAAGTCCGCTAAGTGACGCCAAGAAAGACAGAGATACTCCCGCCTCCCGTTTCCCGTTTCCCGACTCCCGCTTCCCGCCTCCCGTCTCCCTGCCTTTCGCCTTTTGCAGTTCCCTAAAACCTAACACCTAATACCTAAAACTGTCTTACCCCTAACACCTAAAACCGTAGTTCTCGTGCGCAGCACCGGCTTTTTTTCCCTGGCCGTTCAATTCAGATGGTGAAAATATTTCCAGAAAGGAATCACCTGGATATCGTTGAGACGAATTTCTTGATTATAGGTGATAATGGTCTTGGAAATGAATGGATAAATCTTTTCGATTTTTTGTAAGGCGCCCACTTCTCTCTTGGTATTCTGATCGGTGAGTTCATGGCATACCTGAACGGCTTCCAAGGTATTGTCGCTATTTTTTATGATAAAATCGCATTCAAAGCCTTTGTTGTAGAAATACATCTCCTTTTCTGCCTTGCAAAACTCACTGAATACAAGGTTTTCCAACAACTTTCCGCTATTTGATGAAAACTGGAAAGAAAGATGGAGAAATCCATTATCAACGACATAGGCCTTTTTTTTATTGTTCTGTTGTTCCTTGAGAGACCAGGAAAACAGCTTGAGCTCACTGAGTATATACGCAGACTGGAGATAGTGAACAAATTCCTTTGAACTTTTATCATGAATATGTACGGCCTTTGCCAGAGAAATATAGGAATATGGCGCCGCAATATTGGAAACAAGATAATAACTCAATTCCTTGAAGCCTTGTATATCCCGGATATGATTGTTTGAAACACAATCCTTCAACAATATGGTATCATAATATGATGCTATGATATCCCGCCTGAATGATTCCTCGCAATCCAGTACCTCTACAAAGGATCCGTATTTCATTAAATCGTCAATTATAGAAAGGACTTCAGGTATTTTTTGTACAAGCTGGAAATAGGATGTGTAACCTTTGATCCGCAATACTTCGGAAAAACTTAAGGGATAGACCATGTTCGCGATATATCTTCCCGTCAGAAGCGTTGCAAATTCACTGTTTAAAAGTGAAGAATTGGATCCTGTAATACATATCTTGGTGAATACTTCATTATCATAAACGGTCTTGACGAATTTTTCCCATCCTGTAATCGCCTGTACTTCGTCCAGGAAAAGATATCTGGTTTTTTTCCCGGTTACCTTTT
The DNA here is from genome assembly GCF_053851535.1 of Desulfoplanes sp. PS50. Lineage (NCBI taxonomy): Bacteria > Pseudomonadati > Thermodesulfobacteriota > Desulfovibrionia > Desulfovibrionales > Desulfoplanaceae > Desulfoplanes > Desulfoplanes sp. PS50. Next base: position 2,297 of record NZ_JBSPZA010000055.1, read on the forward strand.
GGGCTATTTCCACGATTTCATAAAGTTTTTCAGGGGCTTCATTATACTCTATGAAAAAAGGATCTTCTAGATTGAGATACAGGATTTCCCGGGGGTCCACGGTCTCGACCAGGGTATTGATCAGGAGCTTGAAAATGGTGGATTTCCCGCTTCTCCGAATACCCTGCAGGACCTGAATGTGCTTGGCAGACAGGTTGTGCACAAGTTTTTGAAGTACATGCCGCGGATACAATTCCTTATACGACCCGGACCAATGGCGATTGTGAGAGATAAGTATTTTTTCCATAATGTGCTACGAGATAACATGTTTTTTCACGCATTACAATACGGAAATATCGGGCGTCGATATTACCGACAAAAGGATTTTTTCTGCCAACAAAACAGTGTCCGCCCCCTTCGCGTTCCTTCGCGCCTGCCTGGTGAAATGCTGTTGCTGTTCATTTCACTTGGCCCTTCGCGGTTACCAGTCTTTTCTCTTTTTTTTCGCCGCAAAGAGTGCTAAGTGACGCCAAGAAAGACAAAAATACTCCCGACTCCGGTTTCCCGTTTCCCGCCTCCCGACTCCCGCCTCCCGCCTCCCGTCTCCCTGCCTTTTTCGCCGTTTCCTAAAACCTAACACCTAAAACCTAAAACTGCCGTAACGCCGCCTCCCCCATCACCGTATCGACAACCTCACACGTCCTCTCAATCTCTTCCGGTGTAAGCGTCGGATGCACCAGGAACATAAGGCTCGTCTCCCCCAGTTCCTTTGCCACTGGTAATCTTTCCCCCGGTCCATACCCAGCATCTATAAACGCCTTTTCCCGGTAGATTTCCGAGCAGGAGCCCGAATAGCAGGGCACGCCCCGGTCCATGATCTCGTTCATGATCCGGTCTCTGTTCCACCCGGTTTTGAGCAGTTCCGGGCGTACGAACACGTAATATTTGTAATAGGCATGAAAGATATCATCTCCCGGCCGGGTCAGCCGCAATCCTTCCAGGTTCTTGAAGCAGGCGGTCAGTTTGTCCGCATGGGCTCTACGCTTTTTTACCCATGCATCCAGCTTGCCCAGCTGAACCCGGCCGATGGCCGCCTGGATCTCGGTCATCCGCCAATTGGTGCCAAAGGACTCGTGCAGCCACCGAAACCCCGGCGCATGCTCCCGTTCATACACGGCCTCCCAGCTCTTGCCGTGATCCTTGAAGGCCCAGGCCCGTTTCCACACGTCCTCATCATCCAAAACAAGCATCCCGCCTTCCCCGCCTGTGGTCATGATCTTGTCCTGGCAAAAGGAGAACGCGGCCGCATGGCCAAAGCTTCCCACAGGTCGATCCTTATACCTGGCCCCATGGGCCTGGGCGCAGTCCTCGATCACATACAGATCTTTTTCCCGGGCAAGCTCCATGATGGAATCCATGTCACACGGCCACCCGGCCAGATGCACACAGATGATCGCCCTTGTCTTTGGCGTGAGCACGGCCTGAATGGTCTCGGCAGTGATGTTCTGGGATATTGGATCAATATCCGCGAGCACCGGCACAGCCCCGCGCATGACAACAGAACTCGCCGAGGCAATAAAGGTCCGCGGCGAGGTGATCACCTCGTCGCCCGGTCCAACCCCAAAGGCATACAAGGCAAGCTCAAGAGCCAACGACCCATTTGCCAGGGCAATGGCATGGCCTCGCCCGGTATAGGCGGCATATTCCCTTTCAAACTCCCGCCCCTCCTGCCCGGTCCAGTAGTTGACACGCCCACTCGTGAGGGGTCTGGTCGCAGCGGCTATCTCATCGGGCCCGAACACGGGCCAGGGGGAAAATTTCGTGTTTAACATATTTCAACCTTTTCAATGTAAAAATAGATAAAACGCCCCGGTTATCACAACCGAGGCGTTCCCTTCCCAAAATGTTCACTTCAGGCAGACATTACCGTCCAAGCATATCCAAAATTTGCCTTGAATTTCTGATGGACAGCAAAAGATCATTCTCGGTGATAGGTGAGGTTTGCCTGTAATCCGCATCCACACGCTTTATTCTGAGTCTTTTCAACATGTGTCCTATTTTTTTCATTTCACTGGAATCCTGCTCCAGAAGATATGCAATCAATCGGTCATGCTCGCGTCCTTGGGGGGAATCAAAATCCAAGGCACTTTTCGTCATATTGAATGCTGCATAATAGGAACGGCTGATACCTGCTCGATAAAAAGCCTCACGCCCCTTTTCTCGCTGGTTCGCCATTTTTCCAAGAGAATCAGCAACATCAATATATTGTGACCAGTTAAATTTCATTTCCGTACTGAACCGTTACAACGATACGATCCCATAATGAACCGGTTTTTTGCTCAATCCACCAATCATCGAGTTGCATCATTTTTTCAAAGGCATCATCCGGCATTTCCGCCGGGCCAATCACCAATAGAATATCAGGTTCCATTCCTTCTTCAAGAACCGGAGACTCTTTCAGGTACAACCTGGGGGCATCAAACAATTCCAGAACTTTTCGACGGGCTCGGTCGATAATCTCGATCAATTCAGGACATTTTGAAAAGCGTTCCACCATTACATCATAGTGGTCAACGGCTTCAAAATGGCCCAGGACCTGACAAACCTTTTCAGAGGTATGAGGCCGGGCACCCTCTCCCAATTTCTCCCAGGTCACACGCTTCACACGCCCTAGACATGTGCTGGATTCCAGAGAGCTCCCCATCGACACAATCTTTCCAGGGAAGGTACTGCAAACACTCTCACTCGAATTCCAATTGAAACTCCCAAACATGGTTGGTGATCCATCCCCCTTGAAATCAAACGGCCTTGATTTAGGCATCACCTTCCTCCTTGACGGATTCAGCACCTTCAGCGGCCCGTATCTGATTGTCCAGCCAATCCCTCACCTGCCGTGCGGTTTCAAGATTCATCATCACACCACAAGTCACGTTACGAACCATCATGTGCTGAAATTCTCTGGGATCGCACTCATCCTGGATCACATCGCCGATCATGCCGTCATCATCCATCTCATAGACAATGGATTTGGGAACAGGCTGTCGCTCGAGAAAAAAATTCATCAGAATCTCCCCCCGAGGCGTCACTCCCCCTTGAGCTCCATTCGCATATTCCGGACAAAAATCATCCGGGAAGATGTATTTGAATTTTAATGTATTCTTCTTTGTCATGGCATAACCTCCGCTGTCATCGGTACCAGATCAATGCGTCGTTTCGATGATACGCGATAAAGTCTATACCCAAATTTTCCTGTTGTCGACACCATCCCTGACACAGGGGGCTTCAGACGTCGGTCTTTTTTCGACTTCCGACATCCGACCTCTGACCTCGGTCTCTTTCTTCGTGTCCCTTCGTATCTTCGCGGTAAAAATCGGCTTTTTGTCTCTGGTTTTTTCGCAGTTACCTAACACTTAAATCTTAAAACCTAAAACCGTTTTTCCCTCTTCATCCAAAAACAGTCACCCATATATACTTCAGATCCTTCCAGAATGAATACTTTCGAATATACTCGAGATTGATCCGAACCTTGTCCGGAAAGATGACCTCTCGGTTGTATGCCTCTGGATCTTCCACTTTCATCAGGATCTGCTCTTCGTCCCGATATTTCAGGGTTGCCGGCCCGGTAATACCGGGGCGTATGGACAGTACGAGCCGTTCTTCCCCAGCGAGCCTATCTGCAAACCCGGGAACATCCGGCCTGGGCCCCACAAAACTCATGTCGCCCTTGAGAACGTTGATCAGCTGGGGCAGTTCGTCGATCTTGGTTTTTCTCCAGAACCTGCCCAACCTGGTGATCCGAGGGTCCTGGTCAGTGGTGACGACCGTTTCCACCCCCTGTACCGGACGCATGGTTCTGACTTTTATCACTTTGAAAGTCTTTCCATTCCTGCCCACCCGGTCCTGCATGAAAAAACCATTTTTCCGGGTATCCACTGTGGCCAGAAACCAGGCTGGAACGATGATCCACCAGGTTGCCATAAGGCCAAAACCTGCCCCCAGAAAATCAAAACAGCGTTTTAACGCTGCTGCTTTCGGATTTAACCCTCCTGATCCAGCCATACATTTCCTTTTGGTGCAAAAAAATAATCAAGGAAATCACAAAGAATGGTTCTATGTGATCCCAAGCGATCCGTGTACACCTTGCAGTTCATTCAGGGCACTATAAAGCTTTGAGGTATCGCTGCTCTCATTTTGACGCACAAGTCTGTAGTCAAAATATCTGGGAAATTCCTGTCGTATTTGCAGCTGCATTCCCCTTTCATTGCAAAAATCCACCACTTGTTGAACTTCACCGCGAGGATTTTGGCACAGCCCCTCGTACGATATATGAATAGTCAGTTTGTCATCCGCTACGGCTTCGAGCCGACGATTGAGCCAGTATACCTGAGAGGCCACTTGCTCATATACATTTGCGCCCTTGGAAGAGGCACACTCCTTGGGAAATACGGAAAACCAACCCTGGGCACCTTTCTTTCGACTACGCAGAATAGAGGCGGCATTGCTCAATGGATCCCGGTGCAAACGCACAAAAATGGCCTCAGGAAACCATTGTCGGAGTTTCTCTACAGCCAGAACGTGTCCCAGATATCCGCTTACAAAAGGTGACTTCGTAGTTGCGAGAAGCGCAAATGTCCTGCGCAGGTAATCGATACGACGTGTGAGAAGTGCATCGCGCATAGGGACATCCTGAAGTTCATCCAAACCGCACCCGCACCAGTAAGACCAGAACCGCAGCCCTTCAGCCGGCCCGCAGATCCCCTGGACAAAACCGTGGCTGGATTGAAAATCAGATTGATAGTTGGCACACTTTCGAGCGGAAAGACATCCTCCGGCCCAGGGCAGCGCATACAAAAGGTTCCACAGGTTGCTCAAGTAACGAGGCTGCAGCCCGTGAATCAGACATTGATAGGTGAGGGTCGAGCCACTGCGAGGTAAGGCCAGAATGAATATAAGCTTTGAATGGGAAGAGCTGCAAGTGCGGGTCTGTACGAACGGAGCTTCCAGAACTCTGAGCCAGGCCAAAGGGAGTCGTTGCACCAGACGGGCTGCCTGAACAATAAAAGACTGACGGCCGCTCACTGTTTTGCCCCTGTTGCCGTACAGGCACGGTGAATTCTTTCCTGTTCGAGCGCAACAGCTATTTTTTGCAGCAAGGATGAAGAACGCCCCTTGAAGATATCTCGAAAGGGATACAAAAGCCTGATCACAAGCCCCATCCCTGGAAGATAGACCACGCGCAATCTGGCGTATGCGCGGCGAAATTTGAATTTTTGCTCCAAGAACTCGTGCACATTGGTCTGGTGGCTGATATTGCGGGCCCCATCACTCACATAACGCAGTCCGCGATTATTCAGATAATGTTTATTCATCTCGTGAATCAGCAAATACCCGGCATATCCCCGCATCGCATCGGGTTGAAACCACATTGTGTTGTAAAAACAGGCCTCATCGCGAACCAGGTTTTCGCTGAAAGATACCATCTGACCACTTTCCAGCTCCCGAACCGCCCAGAACTCCGTTTCTTCAGGAAGCTCAGCAATGGCCTGGCGAAAGGCCTGTTCGGAAAACATCTCCTCAAAGGTCTCGTAGCGATCAAATGCGGATCGATAAACCGCATATCCTTGGGCAAGAATCTCCTCACGACTTGCCGGTAGTGCCTCATAACGTTTTATACCACGTCGGACTTTGCTTCTCGTGTTTCTGCTTAACGTATCGAAATCTTCAAGTTCATCCTTGATCACATGCCACCATTCCCCAGTGTTCAGATGGTCGAATCGATCTTCCCACCGGATGAACAATGCTCGATGCTTGATTAACATCCTTCGAGCATCAGCTTCCGGCAAATCCTTTTCCACATGGGGCATTCCCAAAGGAACGAGTGCTCCGTGATGGTGTCGCCAATCCCCTCTGGCTGTCCGAAAATACCTATATCCTATCATTCGTCCGTAACCGACCTATATTTTTTAATGAAATACCATGAATTTCAGACCAACTCAGTGCCTGTACAGTCCGATCTGGTCTGGCAAAACGACCATCTGCTAGGCACAGGGAAAACCGGCGAGCCCATGTGCTTGCGTACAAGATACCACAAAACCACAAGAACCGGACTGATACAAATCAACCCGGTTGCTGTGGCTATACAATCAAATATTCGTTTCAAAGTATATCCCCACCAGCCACGTCTTCCGATCTCCCGCAGTCATCCTTTGCGAAAAAAACAGCTTCTCGTCTCTGGCCTGCCCTATGAAATGCCCATGCTTCTCATTTCATCCGAGTTTTTCGTTTTTCGCAGTTACCTAAAACATAAATCTTAAAACCAAAAAACGTCCTTCCCCTGACTGCCCGGTGAAATGCCCTTGCCGTTCTATTTCACCCGGGCCTCCTTTCTTTTTTTACCCCCACCCTAATGCCATTTCCAAAACAGCCTTCTCCTCACGACGCAAAACCATATAGGCTTCGGAGTTGGTCACTTGCCACGCTACGAGTTCACGGCTGAGATTGAAAGTTGAAGAAAGCTCATTAATCACTGTCTGCAAATCGGTCCCCTTGCGCACGGCATCTGCAGCGACACTGCGGGGAAGAAGGAATTCTGCGGCAAAGGCTTTGGCTCGTTTCTCCAGCATTTCAGGGGTTCGACCGCCAAGGACTTCAGCCAGGGGAAGAGAACCGCTCCGATCCACAAGCAGATGGCACATTTCATGGGCAAGGGAGGTACGTCTGCGGTGGACATGTTGGCCACGTGCTCCGGAAGCTGAATTGATCAGAACGGCAGGACCATGCCGATGTCCCCAGACGGCCACGGCCTCTAGTTTTTCTGTTGCACGTTCAAGTGGAACATCCTTGACCTGTACTCCCCAGACCTGAAGCAATTTCTCCGGATCGGGTACTGCGTCCCATTCCAAACCAAGCTGTTCACGCAACCATCCGGCAAGCAGATAGCCTTGTTCAAAAGGACGGCTTTCGGGATCAAGCAGGGGCAAGGATTCTTGGCTCAATGCATCCAGTTCGGGGGTATCGTTGTGGGAGAGCACCCTAATCGTTTCGATAACTTCCCGCTTGCCTTCTATTCCCAGACCGCCAGGAGCCATCCTGGCCGCCATGGCCAGTTCGCTGCTTTCATTCGCGTCCTGAACGGGCATCTCGAAAAATTCTTCCGGAACCCGTCCGTTCAGCATGCTATCCAATTCATCGCCAGACATTCCGCTGCAAAGACGAATCCGCCACTCCAACAGGCGATCATCCCTTTGCTCCCAAAGTGAAAGAGCCCTTTCAGCACGAGCGTTTCCTGCCCCCCTAATTTCGCTCGCAATCCACTCACCAAGCTCGTCAAGCATCGTTTTGACATGGGCAAACGGTAACAAAAAAGTCTTACCCCATTCAGGAACTCCCACCTGAACCAATCTTCCCTGACGGAGCAGGAGTACGGAAGGCAGGTAGATGCCCTTGAGGGCCAAAGCCAGATCATGACGATACCTGAAACGGACCAGTTCTTCATCCTCGTCATCGACAATAGTCTCGCTCAGACCTTCCCAGCGTTGCTTTGCCGCCGATTCCATTGCAGTCACATCCAGCGGATTGATGGGAATGGGATAGATCTCCTCCAAGAGCAGCCAAGGCCAATTTTCGGCCACAAACTCCAGCAGATCGACCCAACTCCACTCCACAGCCTGTTCATTGCCGGCGTCGTCTTCCGTCACCCACAAAGCCTCGCCAAGCACCAGAAGCCTGGCTTTGCCCCAGCACAAGCCTTTCCGGAGTTTTTTTTGATCCGGAAGTTCAAACTCGAACTGCAATCCATCAGGAGCGCCGATTATCTTGCGTATTTCTTTTCCCATGCCCTGAACTCCTTAGCAAATCCTTGTTGCTCGGCCATCTTCCGCAATGTGCGCATGATCCAGCGCGGAATGGGCGTTCTGCGGTTCCCCCCAATTTTAGGACCACCTGTTAAGGTGGAATCTGCGTCCAAAAACTGATAACAAAGGACGTATGAACATGGGCAAAAAGAAACGGCAATTTACGGACAAGTTCAAGGCCAAGGTCG
>NZ_JBSPZA010000056.1:0-9218 GCF_053851535.1 Desulfoplanes sp. PS50
TCCAAGAATTTCAGTAAAATAGATCCTGGAAAAACGAAGAATCAGGGACTGCAGAAAATCCTTGTCAGAAGCGTCAAAAGGGAGACCGGGCAAGGCCGTACGGGAGATGACATGATAAACGGTCGGGATTTCCGACATGAGAAGCCTGGGAATGCGGGGCATGGCAACCTCATTCAGGGGCTAATCTGGCAACATAACTAAACTCGCTACATAATGTCCCCTTTATTAACCACCTAATTTTTTTGCAAACCGGAAATAAAAAAACTTTTGGAGCTGTAGCGGGATCCGCTAGAGAGGATCTCGGACATCGTCGAAAGACCTGAGTTTGCGATAGAGCGTCTTCCTGCCGATATCGAGGATACGTGCGGCCAAAGTCTGGTTGTGAGCCGCATGTTCCATGACTCGCAGAATATATTGCTTTTCGTGCTGGGCCAGGGTCGGCAGAGGCTCACGCCTTTCCCCGTTTTCAAGAGAATTGGCAATGTCTCCTGGCAGACACTTGGTGGTGATGAGGTCGTTTTCGGCTAGGATGATGCCCCGCTCGACGACATTACGCAACTCGCGAATGTTGCCCGGCCAATTGTAGGTGATCATGCTTTGTGCGGCCCGCTTGGACATGCGGTAGGGTGAGCGGTCCGGATAGAGCTGTCCCAGAAAGTGCTCCAGAAGCATGGGGATGTCTTCCTTGCGTTCCCTAAGCGGCGGGATGTCGATGCGAAATACGTTGAGGCGATGGTATAGGGCTTCGTGAAAGTGGCCTTCTTCAACCTCACGAGACAGATCGCGGTTGGTGGCGAAAAGAAAGCGCACGTCCACGGAACGCTCCTCCCGGTCACCCACCCTCCGATATTTCTGGGACTCGAAGACCCGGAGCAACATGGCCTGCACGTCCAAGGGGAGTTCACCCACCTCGTCAAAAAAAAGCGTCCCCTTGTGCGCTTGGGCGAGGAGACCGTCATGGGATTGCTCCGCACCGGTGAACGCGCCCTTGCAATGCCCAAACAGCTCGCTGCGCAACAGTTCCTTGTTAAACCCGCCGCAGTTCTTGACAATCAGAGGCATACCAGAACGCTCGCTTTTATCGTGCAGCACGTTGACGACCACATTCTTACCCACGCCACTTTCTCCGGTGATGAGCACGGGTGTGTTTGTGGGAGCGACCTTATCCACGAGAAATCCGATTTCGTTCATGGCAGCCGAGGAACCGATGATCCGGTGTCGAACAGCACCACCTTTGTTCCCGCGGAGCCAGCGCAGTTCCCGCTGCATCAGCCGTCGCTCGAACGCCCGGTCGATGAGCAAATTCATCCGATCCAGGGAGAACGGCTTGGATACGTAGTCATAGGCCCCCATCTTCATGGCTTCGACCGCGCTGTCCACATCGGAATAGCCCGTGATCATAATCACTTCGACGTCCGGCAGGTTTTCGCGAAAGTGCTCCAGCAGACGGACGCCGTTGCCGTCCGGCAATCGGACGTCCAGCAGGACCACGTCGTAAGTATGCCTCCGGGCGCGCTTTATCGCCTGGGCCGCTGAATCCGCAGTGGTCACTTCCCGGCCCGGCAGGGCCAGTTCGCGTTCCGCAAGTTTACGGATAAAAGGCTCGTCATCCACCACCAGGACGCGGATCGTTTCTCCATCGCACATGTCGTTGTCAGTCCTCAAAAATCGGGAGAATGATTTCAAAAACGGCGCCCTTGCCCTCATCACTGCTTACGGTGATTTCGCCACCGTGCTTCGTGATGATGTTGTAACAGGTGGACAGCCCGATGCCGATGCCACTGCCAGGTGATTTGGTGGTAAAAAAAGGATCGAAAATCTTGTCCAGGTTCTCCGGGGCGATGCCATATCCCGTATCCGACACCTGTATCAAAACCATGCTTTCCAAGGCATAGCTGGCAATGTGAATCGTCCCGGAAGCCTCCACCGCATGCAGTGCGTTGAGAATCAGGTTCAAAGTCACCTGCATCAGTTCGCCGGAGTGCCCCACGACGCATGGTCCTTCCTCGGACAAGGACAGCTCGATGAGCCCATCGGGGAGCTTGGAAAGCCGGGGATGCAGGAGCTTTAGACAGTTTTGGATGACGTTGTTGACGCTGACGATACTCATGGACCGGACGTCACGATAGCCAAAGCCCAGCAAATTCTGGGCAATCTCTGAACAACGACTGCATTCCTTAAGTAGGATGCTAAGATATTCATCGAAGATGGCCAGCAACTCCGAACACGACTCACCTTCCTTGATGCATGTGGCCAGGCGATCCAGGTATCCCGAAAGGGCTTCGGCGAACCCCCGGATGCTTGTCAGGGGATTGTTGATCTCGTGAGCTACGCCCTCGGCCAGCAGCCCAACAGTGGCCATGCGCTCTGCCAGAAAATACTTGGCCTGGTATTCTTTCTCTATGGTCACGTCGCGATGCAGCAGCAGGACGTTGTCCGGCGTGTCTCCTGATCCGGCCATAAGCGCGGCCGAGCACTCGATTTGCCGTTTCTCACCGTCCACGTTCATGATCTGCAACTGACGGCAGACCTTTTGACCTTCCTCACTGGCCACGTGCAGCGGACACGGCGAGCACGGCTTGTTCAAGCCTTTGAATACCCGGTAACAGGACTCCCCCAGAAAATCTCTACTCCCATACGTCTCGAAGAATGCATTATTGACAGACAGCACCCGGTAGTCGGCCGAGACAACGGCCACCACGTCCGGGATGCCGTTGAGTATATCCTGGACGGCCCGCCGTTTCTGCTCCAGCTCAATATTCGCTGTCTTGAGCTCGTCGATGGTTTTCTGGACTTCCTTAAAAAAGCCGAGCTTGATCGATTCGATGCCGATGATGTCGTTGAGGCTTGCACGACTGTTTGCTCTGGATTCGCTGTCCGGCTCTTTGGATCGTGTCATCTCACCACATCTCGTAGTAAATGTTGAGCATGTCCTTCCATGTGACCGAACGGGGATTGGTCAACAGGCAGATGTCATTGACAGCGTTGTGGCTCGCCTGAGGGAGCATGGACCTGTCTGACAACAATTCCCGGAGGCGGTTAGGGATGCCTATTTCCCTTCGCAGTTCTTCCAACGCCTCGATTCCGGCCAAGGCTGTAGCCTCGTTCGTTTTAAGCTTTTTGCCAGTGATAATCGTACCAATCTTGGCCATTTTCTCTTCACAGGCCGAGAGGTTGAAACGCATGACACTGGGCAGGAGCACGGAATGAGCGGTGCCGTGCACAACATCGTAAATACCGCCTAATGAGTGGGCTAATGCGTGGCCCAACCCAACACTGGCGTTGGTAAATGCCATGCCCGACGACGTACCTGCTATGGCCAGATTTTCCAGGTCATCCAGGTGCATGTGCTCCAATGCCGGGCGGATATGCCGGATGAGCAGATCCAGTCCCTTCAGACTCCAAACTTCGGTAAAGGGATTGGCAATAGGCGAGACGTACGATTCCACCGCATGGGCCAGGGAGTCGAACACAGGAGGCACAATCAGGTCCCGAGTCAAGGTTTCAAGCAGGAGGGGGTCGGTGATGGAGATGTTCGGGACCAGCGTCCGGCTGATCACCGTCATCTTTATCTGTCGCTTCACATCCGATATGACCGTGAACTGAGAGATATTGGATTCGCTGCCCATGGTAGTAGGGATGAAGACCATAGGGGGGAGCGGCCGACTGACAAGGTTGGCCCCCTCGTAATCGGAGATCACACCCCCGTTGCTGACGAGCAAGGCGATTCCCTTGGCCGCATCCATGGGGCTTCCACCGCCAAGGGCCATGACCACGTCCGCCTCCTCGCGCAGATAGATCTCCGCGCCGTTGTGGACCTGAAAATCACGGGGATTCGCCACCACGTCGCCGAAATAGACAAAATCGAGACCTTCCTCGCGCAAAATGGCAAACAGTTTTTCCACCCACCCAGCCGCTTCCACACCGGGATCGGAGACCACAAATATCTTTGAGGCGCCCAAGCGTTTGGCACAGATGCCGGCGTATTGCAGACTTCCCCGACCAAATATCACTTCAGGTAGTGCGAATTTAAATATATCCATGGTTTGTCCGTAGTCCCAAACGTACCGGCTCGATGCTTGTTTTTCAAGGCGTTCGTATCCCTGGTTGCGTTCCAGGCCCCGTTGGTATGCAGGTTGGTACAAAAAATCCGTTGAGGCAATCAATTGATGCATATGGACCAGTCATACTTTTTGGCATCAGGATGAAGGTGCCATTCCTTTGACCATTCGCCGCATGATGAAATATTTTTCATCAAATCCCATTTCACACATCCGCTCGTACACCTCCGGAGCGACACCCCTGGTCAGGAGCATCTGCAGGTAGATGAGGTCGTCCACATCATGCTCCACAGTGTACGGGGGCGGCGGAGCGTCCGTGCGCCAGTATTCGTCGGCAATCACCCCCTGTTCCTTGGCGTAGTCGTATTGCGGTGAGGCGGGAAACAATGTGTTAATGCCCAGGATGGGCCGAATCGCTGGCCGGATTTCATTGATCAGCTCAACCGTTTCTTTGATGGTTTCGGGATTTTCACCGGGGTTGCCGACCATGAGAAAACAACACGGCTCAATGCCTGCTTGGTGGGTCATGGCAAAGGCTTTTCGGACATGTTCAACAGTGAATCCCTTGCCGGCCGCTTTGAGGATGCGCGGGCTGCCCGACTCGACGCCGTAGTAAATCCGATAACACCCGGTCTGTCGCATCAGTTCGAGCATCTCCTTGTCCACAAGATCAACTCGGGTCTCAGCCATCCAGGCAAAAAAAATCTTGCGGTCGAGGATCTCCCGACACAGGTCGATGACCCGCTTCCGGTCAAGGGTGAACAGATCGTCGGAAAAATAAAGATGTTGTACGTGCAGCCGGTCAGTCAGTTCCTCAATCTCGTCGACCACGTTTCTTGGTGACCGGCGAGCCCAGCGGCCCTCGAAAAAACGGTTCACCGAGCAGAACCCGCAGTGGAATGGGCACCCCCGGGAGGTCAGCAGATGTGTGCCGGGCTGTGACAGGAACTGTTCCGGAATTTCCGGAGATTTGTACTGGGCCAGATCAAAAGAGTCATAGGCTGGAAAAGCGAGGCCGTCCAGGTCCGTGGGTTCCTCTCTGGGCGGGGTGCGGACCGTGCCGTCTTTTGTTCGCAGGGCAAGGCCACGAACCCCCGCCAGGGGGCGTCCTTCCTCCAGACAGGTAACCAGTTCGACAATGGTTGCCTCGCCCTCCCCCATCACGACCATGTCCACAGCCGGATTCTCGAGCATGTGCTCAGGATAGAAGGTTGCGTGGGGGCCGCCCATGACAATATGGGCATCAGGTAGCTCTTGACGGGACATGGTGGCTAGATGGTGTGCGTTGATCCGGCCCAGGGTGAAACAACTGATGCCCACCACGTCCGGCTGTTCGCTGCGAAGCAGAACCGCAATATCGGACCATGTGGCCTCATGGAGATCCTGGTAATGGGTGGGTACATTGTGGATGCGAAGCGCACTTGTCAGATAGGCGATGCCAAGGGGCACCCACGTCTTGGGCGGGAGCAGGTCCTCCTGCATGGTTGCCGGATCCCGCAACCGAGGTGCGGGAGGGGTCAGGAGCAGTACCTTCATTCATCCTCCTCTCTATCGTGTTCATACATAGGGTCCTTCCAGAGGTCATATACCTCCGGAAGGACCCTGATCGGGACGTCCCTGCTTTACTGAGATGCTTTAAAAACAAGACTGCCGTTAGGCCGGGAGTCTGAATGACTGCTTCTCGAAAACGGCCATTTCGTTTTCCATACCCAGTCGCTTCATGGTGGTCCGAGTGGGCAGGCCGGTCTTGCTGTCCCAGCCCATGAGCTTGTAGTACTCGTCCTTGACCGCCTCGAAGTTCTCCCGGACAAGCGGAGGATGGGGCGGATCGCACGGGGGATAGGACGGCAAGAGGCGCTTTTCAACAGGTATGAAGAAATGATCGGGCACCTGGTCGTGCTCCTCGCGCAGATTGACCTCCTTGCCTCCACCCCATTCGAGGGCCGTGAGCAGTCGGTGCAGGGTCCAGATCCTGGCGGCCTTATCATCGAGCGACTTCTGGGTCATTTTTTCGCCGGTTACCAACTCGAAGAGCTTGTATTCCACGGAAATGTCCCCGGTGTAGTCCCGGTCCTTACGGCCACTGCTCATGATCGGATACACCCAATCACAAGCCGGAATGCTGTCTTTGATGCAGCCACGGTAGTGGATAAACTGGCCCAAGTAGGCGTTGGCCTTGGCCGACTTCTGGCCATTCCAGGTCAAAGGCACGTCGCGCTTGCGATACAGGTCGGTGAGTCCATTTTCCGCAATGTCCTTGCCCCAGTGAGTGATAGCCACAGGCAGGGCCTGTTCAAAGGTAAGGCCCGTCCATTCCACCAGATTGGTCATGGAATGACGGTTTGGATCGCGGTTTTCCACCGCGAAGTTGACCGCCCAGTAGTAACCGAAGGTCCGCGGGTCATAGTGGGCGGACATGCCCCAGCCGCCATTGCCGCCAACCACGCCGCCCATGACGCCTTCCATGTTCACGAAATGCATAGTGCGCTCGGCAGCCTCCGTCATGCCCAATGCGTTGAACTTGTCGCTGATGATGTCCACACCCCGGCGGAAGCCTTCGGCCAGTGTGTCGCCCAAAAATCCCTGACGGTAGGCGATCATGTTCATCAGAGTCTCGATCCCCACGGTGCTTAGATCTCCCTTGGGCGGATAGTGGCCCTTTTCCAGTCCCTTCTTGATCTCTGCGCTGACCAGCTTGTTGTCATAGAGAAGCTCAAGCAGATTCTTGCCGTCAACTTCTTCGTCCTGGAGATACCAGACAAACTGAATCATTGGAAACATCTCAAAGGTGTCCACCCCAAGCTTGTTGGCGAGCTGGTTAGCCAGGAAGGTGGCCTTGTCGCGATTGCCCATCCAGGAATAAAACCACTGTGTACAGCTCATGGCGCCGCCACCCATGCCAGGAACCTTCATGTAGGCATAGCACCCCTGGGGACAGGAATAGCAGGACTGGGATTTGACATGGTACTTGTTCAGCCAGGGTCCGCAGCTCTCGGTCTGGTCAAAACGCAGGGCCTGACTGTTGATGTCCTTGGGGTCCACGTGTTTTTCAGTCCAGCTCAATGCTCCGGTTGACAGCGGCGTAGATCCAAGCGGTCCTGGCTGGAACTCGCGGACGCTTTTGACGTACTTGAGCAGATTCTTCTTGTCGGCGACCTTCACGCCATTGGTGCCGCGCACGGCAATGGCCTTCAGGTTCTTGGAACCCATGACCGCGCCAAAGCCCCCCTGGCCCGCTGCGTTACCGATTCGGTGGATAATAGGAGAGATACGAACCAGGTTTTCACCAGAGGGACCGATGACCGCGATCTGGGTCTTTTCGTCACCCTTATCGGCCTTGATCATATCCTGGGCCTCAAAGGTATCTTTGCCCCATATGGACGTAGCGTCTTCTATGGTCACCTTGTCGTTGACGATGTTTATAAACACGGGCTTTTTGGCCTTGCCCTGAACCACAATGGCGTCGTATCCGGCGAACTTGAGTTCTGCACCCCAATAGCCGCCAAAACCGCTTCGGGTGACAAGCGGTCCCTTGGATTTGGGTGCATAGGAATGCGGGGAGATGGAGATGACCTCGGAACGTCCGGTTGCCGGGGCCAGGGAACCAGTCAGCGGCCCCACCGCAAAGACAATCCGGTTTTCAGGACTAAAGGGGCTGGCTGTGGGCGCCTCGTCGAAAATGACCTTGTACCCAAAGCCGATGCCCCCGGTGTACTTGATGTATTTAGAAGTATCTTCCTTTGTGATTGAACCGTCATCTAGATTGACTCGCAATATTTTTCCAGCCCATCCGTGCATAGTGCTGCCTCCTGTAAAGTTAATGATTAGCCAAGCTCAATGAATTTGATGGCGTTCGCTGGGCAGTACTTGACGCACATGGGATCGCCGCCGCAGAGGTCGCACTTGGAAAAGATACCCTTTTCCTCGTTTTTCACGATCATGTTGTAGGGACATGCCTCAAAGCATTCGCCGCATCCTTCACATTTGCCCGGATCAATAATCCGGGCACCGGTCTTGGGATCCAGGATCAGTGCGTCGTATTCACAGGCCAGATAACAGTCGGCCATATTGCACTGGCGACACACGTTGGGCATAACCGCAAGTTTGGTCAACGTATGCTGGGGATCGTACGTAGTAGTGATCCTGGACAGGGAGGGCTGGCAGACATCGTCGTGAACCAGGGAACAGACGATCTCGCACGTTCGGCAGCCCACGCAGGTGGTCGGATCGGTGACCAGCCAGGCACGGGTGTTAGGAAGTTGGTCCGGCTTAATGCCCCGATTGTAATGCATGGGATTAAAATTTTTCGGCGCGGCCAGGGCTGCGCCTGCCAGGGTTCCGGCTATGACCTGGGCGCCAAGAAACCCGAGCATCTTACGTCGTGAAATCCCCTTGCCCTTTGCCGAAATCTGGGACGGTTGTTCTTGGACCAATTCATGGTTAGCGACCTTCTCTTCGACCAGAAGTTGGTCCGTGGATTGATTGGTACTCACAGAAGCCTCCTATAGGTTATACGCATTAAATCACATACAGTACCTTAAGCAATTCCAGGGCCAGTCATCCGCCGGGCCTGCATGCCCGGATGTTTTGTGTACAACGCAAGCATACTACTAAACGTGTTAAAACGGCGTGTTGTGAAAAATGTGTTACTTTTGCCTGTGAGGTGGGATGCGTGGGGAGCGTGTCAAAGGGGATTTTCAAATGAGGCCTAAATGACCCATCCGTAAAAATACTGCGGGTCGAAATGACTCAATTTTATTCCCCAGAATGAAAGTTGGGAATTAAAAAAAATTGGGGACATTATGTAGCGAATTTTGTTATGTTCCGCAGAGATGTCAGGAATCAAGATTGGGCAAGATTGGGAACATCGAAACAGGCAAACTATGTCCTTCATCCAGCTCCTCCCTCACTCAACGCGCTGTCTCCATCTCGACCCCTCATAAGCCTCGTTCGAGAATAACCGCGATAGATTACAGGACCAGAAAGCCTCCTCCACGCCCCAGAGGCCGCCCGGATAGTTCCGCGCCACCGAATTTTGGACGCAAAAAACCATGCGCAACCTATATGCTTGCGCATGGAGACTGCGAGCTCTCCACAAGTATCCGTGGTCAGACGTTGGAGAGTCGTTTCAGAGAGTAAATCCCGTCCAGCCCCTGG
>NZ_JBSPZA010000057.1:0-9195 GCF_053851535.1 Desulfoplanes sp. PS50
GCTTACTGCCGAATTTCAAGCTATCTCCAGACAATGGCAAATCAGGGCCTCAATCCCCTTGTCGCCATCCAGCTGGCCTTGGAAGGCAAAATTCCAGGACTCAAAGATGGTGGGGGTGAGTAGTTACAAAATAAGTACTATAAATACATCCAAAAAAATTTTGAAATAACCTTGATACGAAGAGTGGAAGATTCCGAACGACATATCATTGCTATAAATCAGCTTGTTTGTACTCACTATGCCGAACAGCCAATATATATTAATCACGAAAATCGAACTACTAACGATAAAAGCAAAAATTCTTCGTCCAAATCAGAATTATGAATTGTTGACTACAGTAAGGGTGCAACGAATGTAGCACAGCATTACGCTTTTCAGCATCATACTGATCAAACTCAGTAAATTTGAATAAGAAAATTTATGAATGAACATACCAATACTTTTTCCGTTGTAATTCCGACACATAACAGATTGAAGGACTTGCAACAGGCATTAACGAGTGTTTTCAGCCAGACCGTCAAGCCCCTTGAAATTATTGTTGTCGATGATGGATCAACGCCCAAGGTCAGTGACGATATTTTTGCAACGGCCCCAGACGAAACAAAAACTCTGCTCTTGCGCAATGAATCACCAAAAGGTGCTCCTCATGCAAGAAACCGAGGCATCGAGGCAGCCAACGGAAGTTGGATTGCATTTCTCGACGATGATGATGAGTTCAAACCGAATAAAATAGAACAGATCACCAATCATATCCAACAGACCCCGGGATGCGAGCTGATCTACCATCCTGCCGACATTCACATGGTCAACGAAGGGGTCACCTATACATCACGACCTCGCCAATTCACTCCTGAAGATGACATCTTTAAAAGCATGCTCATCAAAAACGAAATCGGTGGCACCCCTATGGTGGCGGCTAAAAAAAAGATCCTTATTGAAGCCGGCAAATTTCAGGAGAGCATGCCCGCACTTCAGGATTATGAACTTTGGCTGCGGGTTGCACGTATAACAACACACTTCAGCCTTCTCCCTCTTCCCCTGACAATTTGCCATTACAGATCTCAAAAAAAAAGCGTCTCTAAAAGCATTAAATCGAACCAAAGCGCGATACGGTTTATTGAAAAAAAATATTCCAAAGAGTACAAAACATTCTCCAAGGATGAAATAAAAAAACATGATCAATGGAAATCGAGAATGCTTATACATAAATCAATTTTGAACGGAGATATCTTTTCTGCTCTCGGCCATCAGCTCAAGCATCTCATCCATTATCCTTCACTATATAATTTAATGGCTCTTTGCGCCATCCTCGCTGGACCTGAATTTATCTATCGTATGAAGGCAAAGCTGGGCTCATGACCACCACATACAACACGTTTGAGAAATTACTAGCTAGAATCTTGGGAAAAAACCCTGCACTCAAAGCCCGCATCAAGCAGGTTCATTCCCGAATTGCTTATTCTATTTATAAAAAAACATACCGATATAATTCAATATTGCCATTTTCAGTAATTTCTCCAGAGCAAACCAAAGAATCTTTTTTTGGATACTATGACAAGATTCCAAGCTCGAAAGAAGGAATTGTTCTGTTCCATTCCTCATCAGCTTCCACCCGATGCCCTCCCGATCCAGATCGCCCTGTTGCAATCAGCTTATTTGATCTGAACCAGAGCCGGGCTGTTTCCATAGCCGCGTCTTCTGCTGCTTATAACTGGCAGCAGGGTACCCGCCTCCACTGGCTTGATGACGATTCCTTTGTCTTCAATGACTTTGACAAACAAAAATCAAGATATATCGCCCGGATTTATTCCTTGTCCTCAGGCCGGGAAACAAGTCGTTTCTCCCGCCCCGTCCAGGACTCATTCCAAAAAGAGTATTTTCTTTCACTCAACTATGAACGCCTGCAGGCGGTTTGTCCGGATTACGGCTATGGCAATCTTCCCCTCCTTGCCGACCAGGAACTCAAAAACCATGCAGGTGACGGCATATGGCGTATCGACTATGATTCGGGACAAGAACACCTCATCATCCCATTGGATACGATCATAAAAACATGTCCCAAGGCAATCTTGGGCAATGCCCTTCACTCGGTCAATCATGTCATGATCTCACCTTGCGGTCATCGCTTTGTTTTTATTCACCGGTATTATATCGACAAGCAAAGATTTGATCGTTTGATGCTCGCCGATGCGCAGGGCAATGACCTCAAAGTTCTTGCCGACAACAAAATGGTCAGTCATTGCGTGTGGCTCGATGACAATACCATTCTGAGCTATCTTCGAAACAACGAAGGGCGGGACGGATTCTGGTTCATTGATCTCAACCAGGATTCCTGCAAAGAGGTACTTCAAGGCAGGCTGAACAGATATGGTGACGGTCATCCACATGTTTATGGCGACTGGTTCATCACCGACACCTATCCTGACAAGGCACGGATGCAGCATTTGATCCTTTGCAATTGGAAGTCTGGAACTATTATCGAGCTGGGTGAATTTTTCCACGGTTTTGCGTATCAGGGAGGATGCAGGTGTGATCTGCATCCACGTTTTTCACCCGACGGCAAAACGGTTTTCTTCGATTCGGTGTTCGACGACAAAAGAAGAATGTACCGGATGGATGTTTCCTCCATTGTCGACAAAGATTGAACATGTCAGATTTTTCGGTTCTTCTTTCAGTGTATGAAAAGGAAACGCCGGCCCATCTGGAACGGTGTTTCTGCTCATTAGCAGACCAGCATACACTCGCCGATGAGGTCATTGTCGTGGAGGATGGTCCCCTTCCAGAGGCATTGCATAGCGTCATCGACAGATGGCGTGAGGCAATCAACATAACAAGCATTCCCCTTGAAACGAATGTGGGACTGGGATGCGCCCTGCACCGGGGACTCGAGGCATGCTCCCATGCTCTGGTTGCAAGAATGGATTCCGATGACATCTGCCATCCTGCACGCTTCAAGAAACAGCTCGCATTCATGAATCAGCACCCGGAAATCGATGTCGTTGGCAGCTGGATCAGTGAGTTTGACGAGGAAGAGTCTGCGATCTATGCCCGTAGAAAGCTGCCAGAATCCCCGCCAGAGGTTTCACGCTTTGCACGCAGGCGAAATCCCCTCAATCACATGAGTGTCATGTTTCGCAAGGAAAAAGTTCTTGCAGTGGGAGGATATGGACAGTTCGTCTACATCCAGGACTATCATCTCTGGGCACGAATGCTTATGAACGGCTCACGCATTGCAAACATTCCGGAATATCTGGTCAATGTTCGTGCCGGCTACGGAATGATCAGGCGCAGAGGCGGCAAGCGCTATGCAAACATTGAGCTCAAATTGCAAAAAGAATTTTTGCGAATGGGGTTTATCAATTATGCAGAATTTCTTCGCAATGTGCTGATCCGATACAGTGTGCGGCTGATGCCTCAGAAGACAAGGCGACACGTTTACAAGCTTCTCCACAGCTGATTCCTTTATAATTTGACCAGTTTCTTCTGGTCACTACCAAAATAAGCTGCAAAATCCCATGACCCCCTACCTCTCCCTGATCACCGACCTGCTGACCATCGCCCTATCCATTTATCTCAGCTCGCTTCTCGTCCTGGGGCCGCAGATCAACATCTTCACCTATCATACCGGGCCGACCGTCTTCATTCTTCTGGCATCCATCCTGTCCTTCTATATCTTCAATCTCTACGATTCCTCCCGGTTCAAGAAATCCGGTGAGACGGCCATCCGCCTTGCTGCGGGGGTCGGGTTGGCCAATGTGCTGGCAGGGTTTGTGTCCTATGTGTTTGGTCACTGGCAGTTTCCCCAGTGGTTGTTCATTCTTCAGGCGATCATCTCCTATCCCCTGCTTTTCGGGCTCAGGCGTCTTTCGTCTATCGTGATCGCCTCTGGCGGCAGGGAACGGGTCCTTATGGTGGGGCAGAATGATTCTGCCCGTGAACTGGCAGAAGTCATGAAAAACAAGGGCTATCAGGTGGTCGGCTATGTGGTGGATGACAAAGAGCTCTGGGGAGTCGGATCGGATGGCCTGTTCATTGCCGGTCCCGTTGACAACGTGATTTCCATTGCCGAGGCCCAGCAGGCGCGCACTGTTGTTCTTGCTGGAAACACCCGTGATCTGGACACCCACATGGATGTTCTCTTGCGGGCCCGGCTTTCGGGAATCGTTGTGGAAGAATTGGTCACGGCGTATGAACGGGTTACCGACCGCGTTCCGGTCCGCTTCATCCAGGATCGATGGCTGCTTCTCGAGCAGGGTTTTTCCCTGTATTCCAAGGAAGTGGTCCGCAAGCTCAAACGGACCATGGATATCCTGATCGCCCTGCTATTGCTCATTCTGCTCTGGCCCCTGATGCTCGTGGCGGTCATGCTCATCAAAAAAGATTCGCCTGGCCCGGCCATCTTCAAACAAACCAGGGTTGGCGAAGGCAAAAAGGAGTTCACCCTCTACAAATTCCGCTCCATGGTTCAGAATGCGGAAACCAATGGAGCGGTGTGGGCTCAACAAGATGATCCCCGTATCACCCAACTCGGCCATTGGCTGCGCACAACCCGCATCGACGAGCTTCCCCAGCTCATAAACGTCCTCAAGGGCGACATGAGCCTGGTCGGCCCCCGGCCCGAACGCCCGGAATTCGTCCGCGACCTCGAACAGGAGATCCCCTACTACTACATCCGGCACACCGTAAAACCCGGCATCACCGGCTGGGCCCAGATCATGTACCCCTACGGCTCCACCCGTGAAGACGCCCTGAAAAAACTCGAATACGAGCTCTATTACATCAAGAACATGTCCCTGCTTCTGGATGTAAAAATTTTGTGTCGGACCATCGGGGTAATGGTGTTTGGGGAGGGAGCGAGGTAAAGACGGTTTTAGGTTTTAGGTTTTAGGTTTTAGGTTTTAGGTGTTAGGAAACTGCGAGGAGCCTGGAATCCGGAACAGGGAGTATTTCTGTCTTTCTTTGCGTCACTTGGCGTTCTTTGCGGTGAAAAAAAGAAATATTCAACCGTGAAAAGAGAAACTGTCCACGTTCGGTGTTGAGCGCATCGGCCCGAAGGGGGCTGATCCACGAAGGGTGTGTGAAGAATATCTGCATTGGATAATTAAAACTATGGGATAGTGTCATGGGATATAGTTCGTTTGAAAAACTCGAGGTATGGAAAAGGGCTTGCAGGCTTGCGGTGAAAATGTACGACGTGTTGCGGGATTGTCGTGATTACGGGCTCAAAGATCAGATGACTCGGGCAGCGGTTTCGATTGCCTCCAATATTGCCGAGGGTGCTGAACGTGACAGCAGGAAAGAATACATACACTTCCTGCACATTGCCAAGGGTTCCGCAGCAGAACTTCGGACTCAAGTATATATCGCTAAACGTATTGATGTTATCGATAAAGATCTGGAGCAAGAATTGATCGAAGAATTAAAGGTAATATCAAAACAACTTCACTGTTTAATTAAGTCATTGATCTGAAGTCGTTTCTTAAATCCTAATGCGGCCAAGCCGCAGTTTTGAGTTTTAGGTTTTAAGTTTTAAGTTCAAGCGGTTACAGAATTTTCTTGTTTTTTATTACAGAATATTCTGAGTAAGGTACTAACACTGTTTTTTCCAAAAGGATCCTGTTCAGAATTGAGAACGCAACTTTATCTGGCTGTTGACGTCGGTATTATCGACGAGGCAAAGGGAAACGAACTGCTGGAAACCACACGAAAAATTTCTGGGATGCTTCATAATTACATCAGAGTGCGAATCGAAAAGTTTTAAAAACAAGGGAGTAGGGAGACAGGAGAAACGGAGACAGGACAAGGCTCTCAGTCTCCCTTTTCATAGCAGTTGCTTTTTCCCGTCTCCGGGTCTCCCGTCTCCCTGCCTTTATCCTTTCCCGTCTCCGGGTCAGCTCTGCATAAGGTCTGCTAACCTCGCAGGCTCGCTAAGCATTCACTTTTCCGGTCTCCCTTCCGTTCCCAGCTCACGTTTAATCCGCCAAGCTACTACATTTTTTACCTAAAACCTAACACCTAAAACCCAATACTCTTTCCGGAATCACACAATGAATCAACGACCATCGTCTCCAGCTGATATCCAACCCTCATCGGTTTGCTGCTCCCCCTGGTTCACCCTGCTTGTTCCGTGCCTTCTGGTTTACGGAATCAGTCTGGTGCTTCGTCTCCTGGAGCTGCCTTTCTGGCAGACCGAGGTATTTGAAATCGGGGGAGAAAAGCTCATGGCCACCCATGATGCCTATTTCTGGATGGCCGGGGCGCAGGAAACCTCCTGGGCGACAGACAAACCCCTGATGGGGCTCATCCGGTTTCTGCATCAGATCACCTCCGCACCCCTGGGCAATATCGCGTTTTATCTGCCCGTGTTCCTGGCGCCTCTAGCGGGATTGCCGCTGTGCTATCTGGCCTGGAAGGAAAAAATGCCCGAAGCCGGGATCGGAGCGGGTATTCTGGGAACCGGGTGCCTCGGGTATCTGCTGCGCACCCGTTTGGGATTTTGCGATACCGACCCTTTTGCCCTGCTTGTTCCCGCCCTCATGGGTACGGCCCTTATCCTCTGGTCCTCGCCCTTTGTCAGGTCATCCTGGTTACCCGGTGCTGATGATACCAAATCATACGCAGCCCCCTCGAAAAAAGAGCTCTTACAACTCGCCTTCTCCGCCATCATCCTCGGCCTGGTCGGCCAGGTCTGTTTCTGGCTCTATTACCAGAGCAGCTATATCATCCTCGCCTTTTTGGGCGTTTTAGCCGGAGCGATCCTTGTTTTGGCTCGACCGGGTGCGCGATGGTTCGCCCTGTTCGGACTTCTTTGTTTCCATGGTGTTGCATTCGGGGGATGGATCGGCCTGGTGGTTGCGCTCTGCATGACGGCCGTCTTTGTCTATCTTCCGAGCCGTTTTCAATCTTCTGGAAAATCCTGGTCAATGCTGGCCCTGTTCGCTGTGGCCATGATTGTTGTCACCGGACTACACAACCAGGCCTGGACCATTGTATCCAAACTGATTTTTCTGACCAAATCGAGTGAGGTGGAGTCCCTGTCCAACGGAACCTCCCTGCTTTTGCCCTCGGTGCAGCAGAGTATCCGGGAGGCGCAAAATGTGGATCTGGCTAACCTCTACTCCCGGATCAGCGGCAATGCCATCCTCTTCTGGTCCGGACTGATGGCGTACCTGTATCTGATCTGGAAAAAACCCCTTTGTGTGACCTTTGTTCCCATCCTGATTTTCAGCGTGTTCTCCTTCAAGCTCGGAAACCGGTTCACCATGTATGGGGGCATTGTCTGGGGTGTGGGGCTCTGTTTTGGCCTCTCCTGTCTGCTTGGCTCACTCAAGATCGCTTCAGGCAAGCGGTTTCTGGCCCAGATCGTCCTCTGCCTGGTCATCATCTGGCCGCTCTGGGAAGTGGGAACTGCACTCCGTCCCTCTCCCATCCTCCCCAAGGTCTATGCCCAGACCTTCAAGGATCTCGAAAAGGTGAGCGCAAAAGACGCGCGCCTCTGGCAGTGGTGGGATTACGGGTATGCGGCCCAGTATTATGCCCAGCGGATGTCCTTTGGTGACGGTGCCAAACACGGTGGCCCCTGGCTCTACCCCCTGGCCCTGATCCATTGCACTGATTCGCCGGCCCAGGCTGCCGGGATGATCCGCTTTACCACTGCTGATCAAAAAAAGACCTTTGAGGAAAGCCAAAACCTGATCGAACACAAGATCTCTGCATGGTCCCTTCCCTCGTATGCGGCCTATCCCACCACCGGCCTGGAACGTATGCATCCGGTAAAGGCGGAACAATTTGTCGCAACCATGCGCACCACACCCGTTACCACGACCGCGGACATCCCGGAACAGTATTTCGTGGTCTCCTGGGAAAATCTTCGCCTGGCCTACTGGATCTCCTACTTTGGCAATTGG
This sequence comes from Desulfoplanes sp. PS50, assembly GCF_053851535.1. Lineage (NCBI taxonomy): Bacteria > Pseudomonadati > Thermodesulfobacteriota > Desulfovibrionia > Desulfovibrionales > Desulfoplanaceae > Desulfoplanes > Desulfoplanes sp. PS50. The sequence continues at coordinate 7,908 of NZ_JBSPZA010000057.1, forward strand.
GATCTGATCACGGGCACACCCCATCCGGGAAAAATTCAACGGATGCGGGGCCAAATCCAGTTGAACACCCAAAAAGGACTGGTTCTCTCCGGGGAGCAGACCATACCCATCGACACCCTGGACATCATCAACCAGGAGGGATCACGGAGGATGACCTGGCCCAACGGCAAGGGGCTGCACGGGATCATCAATGAACTGTCCAGGGAAGTGTATGTCATGGACAGCAAAATATACCGGTCCATGATGGTTCGGATGCTCATCGGTCAGCCCAAGGATTTTGAAGATCATTTCAAGCTTGCAGTGGATCACTTCCCCTGGGCCAGGGCATACAAACTCATGCGGCCAAGCAGCAGTTTTAGGTTTTAGGTTTTAGGTTTTAGGTTTTAAGTTCAAGCGGTTATAGAATTTTCTTGTTTTTTATTACAGAATGTTCTGAGTAAGGTACCAATGCGGGCTAGCGCCCGCAACCCAAGATAAGTACTCACCGCCCGCTCGTAAGCTCACTCAAGGCGTAACGCATCACCAGAAAAATACAAAAAGATCAAAACACATTGTGTCTTGATCTCTTATCCCTTCGCGTCCTTCGCGGTTAAATGACTTTTTTGTAGCAGGATCCAGTAATTTCCCAAAAAATCCGTGAGACATCTTTCCTGACACAGGGGGGGGGGGGGCAATGTCTTTGTGAATATGCCATCACCTCATCCTTCTGGCCACCTTAGGTGAATTTCAGACGAGGCGACAATTTCCCTGACACAGGGGGATATCGCTGCCGATTAGGTCAGAGATAAAGACCGGCCGGCGGGTTAATTGTCCGTGGCTTTAAAGACCTGTTCCTCAAATTCCTCCAGCGAACTGACCCGGAGGGACTGCTTGAACAGCATCTTCAGTGTATCAGGCGACTGGATGGAATTGAGACGACTCACAAGACTTGAACGAATCGTACCGAACTTTTCGATCAGAGCGTCAAAAAGCAGCTCGCGGGCATTCTCAACCTTACCTTCAAGCCTGCCTTCGAGCCTGCCTTCAAGTCTACCCTTCTGCTCGCCAACAAGCACTCCCTTTCCATAGCCTTCTTCTCGTAAAACGTCTGCTGTCGTTCTCACGGTTTCAACTCCTCCTGGAAGATGTTTGACGCTCTCTTCCACTTCTTGGGGACTGACTTCGGTGGCGCTGAGCACATACGTGATCAGCACCCGAAAAATCTCTCCGGCGTCCTCGGCACTGAGCCCCTGATACAACAGGGTAAGGGACTCGTAAATCTTGTCCCGTTTATCCGGGTAAAAGATAT
>NZ_JBSPZA010000058.1:0-8475 GCF_053851535.1 Desulfoplanes sp. PS50
GCATTGCCTATGGATTGACTCGTCTTTTGGCCATGGTTTACGGTCCAAGCGTCGCGCAATCCATGATGCCCATTCCGTGGAGAAAAAATTGTCCCGCAACAGCTGGCTGGGTGGCCAAGGCTGCTGCAAAAATTTTTCGCAATTACAGGGTGCGAAGGTTCTGGGACCGAAAACAGCAAAAATGTTTCTTCCCGGAACAGATATTAAGTCCGAAAACCGGCTCAAAAGCCTAAATTCTCCTAAAATTGTAGTTGAGAGTGTCTTTGAACAGCCGACCCGAAAGGTCGGAATGGATGAGTGCGCCCAAATTTTGAATGACTCAGCTGCCTGAGACTCTAAACTCTAGTTTTATTATTATTTCAGAAAATTTCAATATTGGCAAGAAGCGGAAAGATTTGAAACAGGCAGCGTATGCAATTCGACCCGGTTTTCTTCAACCTGCCGCCCTTTTTGCAGTTATACCGGCATCACTTGAACGCAAATTCGATCTAATCAGCTTGCAATCTCATCCCCATGCATCACATCAAACGGGATCTTTTCTGCTGTTTTTCGGATTTTGGACACACAAAGCCACACGCAACCGCATGGTCGCGCATGGAAGATGGGATTTCAAGGAGAAGTTACCAGATCCGGTAGTAAAGAGTCACTTCAGCGGGAACATCTTTTCGAGCCCCACTTTGCGCGGGATTTTTTCCTGCTTGCAGGCAAAATGATCATGAAAGCGCTTGGAATGCCGGGCCACGAACTCTTTGGTGCCGATGATTCCGGAGTCCGTGAAATAGCGGGTCCGGCATCTGAGCCGGTCGGCAGGGGTCAGATTGTATCCTCTTTTGCGCTCTTTTTCGACCAGCTTCTTGTCCAGCCTGGCCCCCTTGCCCGTATCCAGGGCTCCGGTTTCGTACACGAATTCCCGGTAATGGCGCAGACGATCCTTGGTTTCGATCCCCCAGTCGGCCATGCCCAGATCCAGGCTCAGGAAATCATCCCGGTTGTTGGTCTGGAGATGGTAGCCCAGCGATGACCAGCGATAATCCTCCGGCCGCTTGACGATATTCGCCCGCACGGGGTTGAGATCGATATAGGCCAGGCAATTGACCAGGGTCCGACCATCCTGGACGATGACGCTCTTGAAACGCTCGCCCCAGAGATATCCCTTTCGTCCATTCTTCTTGTTGTAATACCTGGAGAAAGTCTGCTTGACCTCCTTGACGAATTCAGAAAGCGAGCTCCACTTCTGCCTGAGGCCGGGAATTTTTTCCGGAGAGAGCATGGCCTTGTCGCCATGGGCGAGTTTGAATCGCTGCAGCAAGGCGGCCTCGTCTGCGTAATCTTCGGGAAACATGCGCACAAGGAGATGAAAGTGGTTGTCCATGAGGCAGTACCCCAGGATTTCCGTAAAATAGATCCGGGAAAAATGAGAGATCAGCCTCTGCAGTGTGTCCTTGTCAGAATCATCAAAGGGAAGTCCGGACAAGGCGGTACGGGAGATGATGTGGTAGACGGTCGGGGGAGTGGACGCGGGTATGGGATGAAGTGGGTTTTGTTTAGCAGGGTTGAGGGGATGTGGCCAGGATTATTTGCCTGTCCCTTTTCCTGCTTCTTCCTCAAGCGGACTGACCAGAGATTGCTTCAGACCAGGAAACAGGGGCGCAACAGGGTCATTTCCATCGCCTGTGGCTGGATCGGATTTTCTCCTTGGTTGGATAAAAACGCAGTTGCACAGGCCGGTTGAAGATTCTGCAAACGGCCTGTGCGGTTCTCTCAGGCGAGCACCGGCATGTGCTGCCGTGACCATTGGAGGGCGGATCACTCCTGGGAGATAGTCCCCTGCTGTTTTCTGTGTTCCTGCTTCATCCTGTACATGTCTTCGTCGGCCCTGCGAACCAATGTCTCGAAGATGTCCCGGGTGACAGGCTGCTGCCCGTCCGCTTCGCACAGTCCCCAGGAGATCTGAAGCCCCTGGCCGTGAAAGGATATCCGGGCAAGGGTCGCTACCAGCCGCTGCATCACACCCGCGGCAGCTGCTGCATCGGTGCGGCGCAGAACAAGCAGAAACTCGTCCCCGCCATACCGTACGGCCAGATCATCCGTGCGCAGGGTGCGGCCGATGATTCCTGCCAGCTGTTTCAGGGAGGCATCTCCCTGTTTGTGCCCGAAGTTGTCGTTGAGCTCCTTGAATTGGTCCAGATCCACCATCACCACGGTAAAGGTCGCGGACTCCCTGGGCAGCTCGTTTTCCACCCAGCGTTCAAGCCCCCTTCGGGAAAGGAGCCCGGTGAGGGTATCCTGCAGGGAATGTTTCCGGTAGGTGTCCCGGCTGCACTGGAGATCCTTGAGCAGTCGGTGCAGGATGCCGATGATAAAAATGTTTGATCCGACAACAAGGATAATCAGCACGCCCAGAAACGGAAAGAGATTCACAAAGGCCAGTCGCGTGCTGGACGAGAACAGGGAAGCATATCCCGTGCTCACCATAATGGCGGCATCCGCGTCCGGGAGAAATCGGAGCAGCCCGACATCGGTCGCAGTCCGGTAAAGGTCCGGGGATCGTCGGGCAAACGACGGTGCCGTCTCGGCCCTCAGCCTGTTCGCCTCGTCGGTCGGAATAATGGCAAAATGAATGTCCGGGGTTTGCAGTTCCGAAAAAACCCCGCACAGATTGAAGCAGACATAGTCATGTCCCAGAAGCAGACCCGATTCCCTGATGGGTGATTGCACGGTCAGCGACACGGCGCACCGATCGTTCTGCCCCTTGCCGGGATTTAGGGACGGATCAACGTCGAACCGGAGCGACCTGGTCTGGAAGTGTTCCTCAAATCCATGGTCGGGTTCAAGAGGAATGCCGACGGCCGCCAGCACGTGGCCATCCATGATGCGCACGGCACTGGTCAGCTGCTTCAGGGCGGCAGCGCCTTCGTTATACCGGTCGCGATGGTAGCTGGCCAGTTCCTCCCAGGAAATTCTGCCCTCATGAAAGGCGAGCATGTTCCGTTTGAGCATGGTTCTGCTGGACAGGGTCGCTGCCCCTTCTCTGCACCGATCGATAACCGTGACCGCATTGTCCGCGATCGCGTTCGACGAGATGACAAAATTGTCCAGCATGAGCTGTCGCAGGGCGTCACGCATGGGCATATAGAGGATGAAATACGCGGACAGGGCAATGAGCAGGATCAGAAGCGTGACCATGATCCGAATGTGACGAAACGACTTTTTCACCTGTTGTTCCTACCCCAGTGCAGGCTTGTGTGTGCAAATCGGGAATGCTGCATCTTTTCTGGTTGATTTTGAACGTTCTTGTGTGGCTATCTCATGGGAAAAGGCAAGTGATTTTTCATGGTGCCATGTCTGGATATGCCATCGACCCGGATGGCTCAAGCATTGCTTTACCGGGAAGACGGGAAAGGGAAAAAGTGCGCAGGAACGGGCAGGAAGAACAACGGCAGGGAGACGGTCAGCGCTGTTTGTTCAGCCACTCCAGGGAATAGAGGTCGCGGCGGCGGCTTTCCAGATTGCGGACACTGCTGTGCCGGCGCAATTCCTTGAGCAGGTCAAGATCCAGATCCGCGATCAGGGTGGTTTCGGTGTTGGGCGTGGTTTCAGCGGCTATGGCGTCATGGGGGAAGGCGAAGTCCGAGGGGGTGAAGATGGCGGACTGGGAATACTGGATCCCCATGGTCTCCACCTTGGGGATATTGCCCACGCTGCCGGAGATGACCACATAGCACTCGTTTTCAATGGCCCGGGCCTGGGCGCAGCGGCGCACCCGGAGATAGGCATTCTTGGTGTCCGTCCAAAAGGGGACCAGGATGATGTTCACGCCCTGGGTGGCCAGGATGCGGGCCAGCTCGGGGAATTCGATGTCATAGCAGATAAGGATGCCGATCTTGCCGATATCGGTCTGAAAGACCCTCAGCCGGTCGCCGCCGAGCAGTCCCCAGGACCCCCGTTCGTCCGGGGTGATATGCAGCTTGTACTGGGCATCCCAGGTGCCGTCCCGGCGGCAGAGGAAAGAGACGTTGTAGAGTTTGTGGTCCCGATATTCAGGGATCGATCCGGTGACGATATTGATGTTGTAGGCCAGCGCCAGGCGCATGAGCTCTTCGCGCAGGTTCTCGGTGTACCCGGCGAGCTTGCGCATGGCCTCGGGCGGACTGTCTTTTTCGAACTGGGCGATGAGCGGGGCGTTGAAAAGCTCGGGAAAGAGGACCAGATCCGCCTCATAGTCCGAGACCGTGTCCACGAAGAACTCCACCTGCTGCAGGAAATCGTCGAACGAGGCAAATCTGCGCATCTGCCACTGGACCGCGCCCAGGCGGACCACGGTTTTGCGCCCGCCGATGAGACGGGTTTTGGCCTCATAGTAGATGTTGGTCCACCCTAGGAGGACCGCGTTGCCTGCGGACTGGTGATCTTCGGGGTAGTAGCCGCGCAGGAGTTTGCGGATGTAAAAATCGTTTGAAAGCTGAAAGGAGAGCACCGGGTCGTAGATCTCCTTGCGGGTGACCCGTTTGATGTACTCCTGGGGCGTGAGTTCGTCCTTATATTTGCGGTACCCCGGGATGCGGCCACCTACAATGATCGCCCGAAGGTTGAGCTTTTCGCACAATTCCTTGCGGGCATCGTAGAGTCTGCGACCCAGGCGCATGCCCTGATAGTCGGGATGGACAAAGACCTCGATTCCGTAGAGAGAATCCCCGTCCGGATCGTGATTTTCCAGGGTGCCTTCGCCAATGACCTCCAGATAGGTATGCCTGTCGCCGTATTCGGAAAAATCTATGATCAGGGCCAAAGCCACGGCAACCGTCTGCCCCTTGTCCTCGATGCAGATCTGGCCTTCGGGAAACCGCTCGACCATCGCCTCGATCTGCTCCCTGGTCCAGGGAGAATCCACATTCCGGTAGACACGTTCCATGATGGCGCGGATGTGGTCGTAATCCTCGATGCGCAGATTCCGCAGGTGCAGCTTATGTTCAGCCGGGGTGTCGAAGTCCATGAGAGTCTCCTGCCGCTTGTGTCGTGAGAGGTGATCCTGCACCAAAAAAGTGGAATATCGGTTACGTCCATTCTTTTGGCAGGACATACAGTCGGTGCTGAAAATATTTTTTCGACATCGACTGGTAGAAACTATGTATGTACACTCAATATGGAGTCATGGATCTGAATGTACGCGATCAAAAATTCGAATATCATTCGCCAGAATAGTTCCATTACTAGAAAGCAGAATATACATGTTATGGATAGTTGTAATTTTTGTTTTCCATTCAAAGATTTCCAGAATGTCTCTTTTCCAGATGTATATACTGCATCGGAGGTATGAAAAATTTTATGTATAAATTCTGCTAATTTGAATGGTATTATTGGCAAGATAACCGCACCGATATAGTAAAATACGATTAGTGCGTGGTAGCTGATGAATTTTTCAAACGTGAGAAATTCCAACATTGTTTTTATATACATTGTTTTTTCAACATGGGGATATGATTAACTTGGTTGTTGTTTCGATGTTTTTTTCACGACTTTTGTATGTAATTTATTGGGGAATTAAAGTGTTATTTTTATTATTTTGTTACACAGGTGTCGACTTCTCGTCAATATTTCAGGCCCCGTGTGATTTTATCACCCCCGGGGGCTTGAGGTCCCTGTGACAAAGAAGTAGCGAGATGTCCGGAATGTGTTGCCGAGGAGTTGGTCATTCCGTATGAGCGGATCAGAAATTCTGCCTTTCCTGCGCCGGGAGGGGCAATGCCTTTTCCTGGGGCAGGGGGGTGGTCCGTATTTCTGGCATCTGCCGGAATTTTTGAATGAATACAAATCACCGCTGGAGTTGGTTCGACTTTGGTGAGTACTGTATTCAACCTCTTACAACAACTAACGAGCAAGGTCGCTGTATGCAAAATCAAATGTCATGCATCCTTCGAGCATTTATCACTATAGTATTTTTTTTCGGCATTTCAGGATGCGGAATCAATAATTATTTTCTTTCCAAACAGGATCTGTCCCAGGTAAATGACAGATTGGGTGTGATAGAAAAACAATTAGAGATTGAAAAATCAAAAACGGGATTGCTTTTGGAACAGATTCACAAGCAGGAAGGCATGCTGCAGCAAATCCAGGAACACGAACAGATTGTACAGCAGGCTGAAAAAGAATTCATTGCTTCCTTTGAGGCTTTCCAGGTTCAGATGCTTCAGAATCATCAACAAACAGAGCGTCGTCTTGCTGGCCTGAAGCGCGGACTGGTGTTGGACCAGCAGACCAGTCCGGGGTATCAGCAGCCTGTTTTGCAAAACATGGATACAGAAAAGCTCCTGGTCGGAAGGCTGGAAAGGGTTCGAGTCGTTCCCCCGGGACAGGTGTTCCATGCCCGCATCGATACCGGGGCCACGACTTCTTCTCTGGATGCCCGGGATATCCGGGTTTTTGAGCGGGACGGGAGCAAATGGGTCCACTTTCAGATACAGGACCCGGAAAAGAAAGATTCGTACTATGATGTGGAGCGGCCCATTGTCCGCTGGGTCAAAATCATTCAGGCCGCCAACGAGGAGGCATCCCGCAGGCCGGTGGTCAATCTGCAATTTCAGATCGGTCGCATCGAAAGGATGGAAGAGTTCACGCTTGAGGATCGAAGCCACATGGACTACCAGGCCTTGATCGGTCGAAATGTTTTGCGTGACCTGATGGTAGTGGATGTAGCCCACAAGTTTCTCGCCCCACTGCCTCAGGAAGAAATCAATGGGAAAAATCATCAATGAAATCGAAATACGGGTTCTATGGTGTCGTCCTGCTGCTGGTCTGTGCGGGGTTTATACTTGCCTGGCTTCGGCATACAGCCTTTGATGTTCCTTTCAGGCCCGGGCAGGAAAAGGCTGTCTGGCTTGTGGAAGCCAGAATAGATTTTGCAGCCCATGGCGACCCTGTCCGCGTGAGCCTGAATCTTCCGAACAATCCTCCGGGATATCGTCAGGTATCCGGTCAGGCGGCTTCTCCCGGTTACGGGTTTGCAATCGTCGAAGGCAGTGAAGGGCGCAGAGGAGAGTGGACCCGCCGGACCGCCAAGGGCCCGCAGACGCTGTATTATAAAGCACAATTTGTTGAGGAATCTGAAACAGAAAGTGCCTTTGAAGAAAACAGCGAAGCCCCCGTGCCCGTTGATATTTTCTGGGATTCCCTGCAGTCCACTGCAGCCCATCAGCTGGTCGAGCAGGCCTATGCAAAGTCCAGCACGCCTGTGAGCTTTGCCCGGGAGCTGAGCAAGCAACTCACCACCTCCGACCCGGATCAGAATGCCGCTTTGCTGCTGAGCCAATACTCTCTGTCCGCATTGATGATGCGCTTGTTGAACCATGCCGGCATTCCGGCCCGGATTGCTCTGGGATTGGAACTGCAGGATGCCCGCAGATATCAGTCCCTCAAGCCGGTTCTGGAAATTTTTGATTCGGAAAAATGGGTCCCCATGAATCCGAGAACAGGTGTTCACGGCCTGTCCGAAAACATGCTGTTGTGGCAGCGTTCCGGGAAATCTCTTTTGGATGTTGGCGGGGGCGGGGATTCCACTGTCAGATTTTCCATGCTCAGACAGACCATTCCGGCCATGGATCTGGTGAGCCTGCAGGAAGATAAGGGCGGAATCTCACGTTTCAGTCTCTACTCCCTGCCCATTGAGGAGCAAAGCGTCTTCAAGCTGCTTTTGCTTTTGCCTTTGGGGGCCGTAATCGTAGCCTTCATGCGCATCATCGTCGGCATCCGGACCTCGGGGACGTTTATGCCGGTTCTGATTGCGCTTTCCTTTTTGCAGACGAATCTGATTCAGGGCATCTCCGCCTTTGTGCTTATTGTCGCCCTGGGTCTGGTTCTGCGATCCTATCTCTCCCGTCTGAATCTGCTCATGGTCGCCCGCATATCCACACTTATCGTCCTGGTCATCTTTCTGACCTTTATCATCAGCGTTCTGGGCCACGAGATGGGTTTTAACCTCGGTCTGACCATCACCTTTTTTCCCATGATCATCATTGCCTGGACAATCGAGCGCATGAGTATCCTGTGGGAAGAGGACGGCAGTCGGGAAGTGTTTGTCCAGGGGTTGGGAAGCCTGTGCGTGGCGGTTCTGGCCTATGTCTGCATGCGGCTGGACATTGCCCGGCATCTGACATTCAATTTTCCTGAACTCCATCTTGTGCTTCTGGCCGCTATTCTGCTGATGGGCCAGTATACCGGATATAAACTGAGCGAGCTCAAACGGTTCGGTGTGATGAGGGATACAAACTGATATGTGGATCTCTCCCTTTTCTCTGCACAGCAAGGGGTTTTTGGGCATGAACCGGCGTAATGTGTCCTATATCAATCGATATAATACGCGCAGCCGCTATCCCCTTGTGGACGACAAACTCAAGACCAAACTGCTTGCGGAGAAGTTCCGGCTGGCTACGCCGCAATTATTGGGTGTTGTTCGCTACCAGTATGAGGTCAGATCCTTTG
>NZ_JBSPZA010000059.1:0-8300 GCF_053851535.1 Desulfoplanes sp. PS50
AAAATGTCATGAATAGCGATAAAATTAGAATCAAACTAAGGGCGTATGATTACCGTATCTTAGATAAAGCCGTAGCTGAGATTGTCGACTCGGCAAAGAATACCGGTGCCAGTATTGCAGGCCCCATTCCCTTGCCGACAAGAATTCACAAGACCACGATCCAGCGTTCCGTGCATGTGGACAAGAAATCTCGCGAACAGTTTGAAATCAGAGTCCACAAAAGACTTCTTGATGTCCTCGAGCCTACACAGCAGACCGTCGATGCCCTTGGCAAACTGAATCTGCCTGCCGGCGTTGACGTAGAAATCAAGCTTTAGTCGCGAAAAGAGAGTAAGCCATGAAAAAAACATTGGGCCTTATTGGAAAAAAACTGGGTATGACCCGAATCTTTGCGGACGACGGAACGGCAGTTCCAGCAACCGTCATCGAGGTCGGACCCTGCCCGGTGATCCAGAAAAAGGTTAAAGAAAAGGATGGATACAACGCCATTCAGGTTGGATTCGATCCCACGGCATCCCACCGGCTGAATAAGCCGAGTCGGGGTCATCAGCTCAAGGCCGACTGTGGCTTTTATCGATATCTTAACGAGTTTCGAACCGAAGATATTGATGGCTACGAAGTTGGCCAGAACATTTCAGCGGATATTTTTTCTCCCGGAGAACGGATCGATGTCCGTGGAACCTCAAAGGGCCACGGTTTTGCCGGTCCCATGAAACGGTGGAACTTTGGCGGATCTCCTGCGAGCCATGGTCACGAAAAGGTGCACCGGTCGACAGGTGGTATTGGTCAATGTGCCTATCCCGGAAAGGTTTTCAAGGGAAAGAAGATGGCCGGTCAGATGGGTAACAAGAAGGTGACCTCGCTCAATCTCGAGGTCGTCGCTGTCAGACCCGAAGACAATCTGGTCATCATCCGGGGGCAGGTACCCGGTCCGAAGAAGGGAGTCGTCCTTCTTCGCAAGAGGAGTTAAGGAGAACTGCTATGTCAATGGCAAAAATATACAACCAGGAAAAAAATGTCGTTGGAGAGATGGATCTGACCGATGATATTTTTTCTGTCGAGGTAAAACCGGAGATTTTGCATTTTGTCGTACGTGCGTATCGCAATGCAAAGCGGGCCGGAACCGTAGGGGTGAAGAATCGTGCCCTGATTCGCGGTGGGGGGAAGAAACCCTGGCGACAGAAAGGGACCGGACGTGCACGCGCTGGTTCGGTTCGCTCTCCCTTGTGGAAGGGCGGGGCTGTTACCCATGGTCCCCAGGCGAGAGATTACGGATTCAAGGTGAACAAGAAGATCAAACGCCTTGCTCTCAAAATGGCCTTGACTTCCCGTTATGTCCAGGATGATCTCATGATTGTCGATCATCTGGATATCGACGAAGTCAAGACCAAAACCTTTGTGGGATTGCGTGAACGGTTGGGGTTGAAAAAAGTCTTGATTGTTGTTCCCGAAGAGTATAAAAACCTTACCCTTTCAGCTCGCAATGTTCCCGGTGTCCAGGTAACGACCCAGGATGCATTGAATGTTTACGATATACTACGGCATTCTCAGCTCGTGATGGAGCAGGGTGCCATTGAAAAGCTGCAGGAGAGGTTATAGCACGATGGAAAACACACAGGTTCTAATCAAGCCCCTGCTCTCCGAAAAAACCACCCTGATGAAAGAACAGGATGAAAAGATCGCTTTTTTTGTACATCCTCGGGCCTCGAAGTATGATATCACCAAAGCGATCGAGGAACTTTTCAACGTCACTGTGCAGTCGGTCAATGTTGTCAAGTACAGACCCAGGGTCAGGAAAAAGATGGGTCGCTCCGTCGGCAGGATCCCAGGTTACAAAAAGGCCTATGTCAACCTGTCTCCGGGTGATAAAATAGATTTTTTTGAAGGGGTTTAGGAATGGCTGTACGTAAATTGAAACCTACCTCACCAGGTAGGAGAGCACAGACGGTTTCCTCTTTTGAGGAAATCACCCGGGTACGACCTGAAAGGTCCCTCACCCGTGGGATTTCCACCAAGGGTGGCCGTAACAACTATGGACGGATTACCTCGCGTCGTCGTGGCGGGGGCAATAAACACCGGTATCGTGTCGTCGATTTCAAGCGCAACAAGCTTGATATTCCTGCAAAGGTCGCGACCATTGAATACGATCCCAACCGGAGTGCCCGTATCGCCCTGCTCCATTATGTAGATGGCGAAAAGAGGTACATCCTTGCCGCTAACGGCATGAAGGTCGGCGATCAGGTTATTGCCGGAGAAAAGGCTGATATCAAGACCGGTAACGCACTGCCTCTGGCTAGAATTCCTCAGGGAACCATTGTTCACAACATCGAGTTGTACCCCGGCAAGGGAGGGCAGATGGCCCGCTCTGCAGGTACCTATGCTCAGCTTGTGGCCAAAGAGGGCAAATACGCTTTGCTCCGACTTCCTTCAGGTGAGGTGCGCAGGGTTTTGGCATCCAACATGGCCACGGTCGGCCAGGTCGGCAATCTCGAGTTCGAGAAGATCCACATTGGTAAGGCCGGTCGGAGTCGGTGGATGGGTCGCAGACCAGAGGTTCGGGGTGTTGCTATGAATCCCATCGATCATCCTCTTGGTGGTGGCGAAGGCCGTAGCTCCGGTGGTCGACATCCGGTCACTCCTTGGGGCAAGCCTACCAAGGGATACAAGACCAGAAATCCCAAGAAACAATCTTCTCGTTTGATTGTTAAACGCCGTGGCCGGAAGTAGGAGATAGCATGCCAAGATCATTGAAAAAAGGTTTTTTTGTTGACGATCATTTGCTGGCCAAGATCGATCGTGCGGTCCAGAACAACAGCCGTCAGGTGATCAAGACCTGGTCACGGCGATCGACCATTATCCCGGAAATGGTCGGGATGACATTCGCAGTCCACAACGGCAAACAATTTGTTCCTGTCTTTGTTACCGAAAACATGGTCGGGCATAAATTGGGAGAGTTTTCTCCCACGCGGACCTTTCGGGGGCATGCCGGTGACAGAAAAAGCCAGGTAAAAGGAAAGTAGTCCATGGAAGTCAAAGCAACTGCCAAATATATGCGGATTTCTGCACAGAAAACTCGGCTTGTCGCCAGAAATATCAGCGGGAAGACTGTCGAGGATGCCATCAACATCCTCAAGTTCACACCCAAGAAAGCCGCACAGGTCATTTTGAAGGTATTGGATTCCGCAATTGCCAATGCAGAAGCCAATACCGGGCTGGATGTAGACAATCTCTTCGTCAAGCGGGTCATGATCAATGAAGGCCCGACCTGGAAGAGGATTCAGCCGAGGGCAATGGGCCGAGCTTATCGCATTTTCAAGCGTACAAGCCATGTTACAGTAATTGTTGATGAGCTATAGGAGGACATTGTCTTGGGCCAGAAAATACATCCATACGGATTCCGATTAGGATATAACAAAAACTGGCTGTCTCGCTGGTTTGCAACCAAAGACTATCCCAAATTTGTTTACGAAGACAAGAAGCTGCGGAACTATGTCAAGAAAAGGCTGTATCATGCGGGTATTTCGAAAATCGAGATCGAGCGTGCAGCTGACAAGGTTCGGTTGATTCTCTTCACGGCTCGGCCAGGAATCGTCATCGGCCGAAAAGGCGTTGAAATTGAAAAGCTCCGGGCTGATCTGAAAAACAAATTTTCTGGTGAATTTTTGATTGAAGTCAACGAGATTCGCCGACCCGAAGTTGATGCCCAACTTGTGGCTGAAAACATTGCCATGCAGCTCGAACGTCGGGTTGCGTTTCGCAGGGCTACCAAAAGAACCATCACCATCGCTGAAAAGTTCGGTGCCCAGGGGATCAAGGTCTCCTGTTCAGGACGTTTGGGCGGTGCTGAAATTGCCAGAACTGAATGGCAGCGAGAAGGTCGCGTGCCCCTGCATACGTTGCGTGCCGACATTGATTACGGATTTGCCCAGGCTGCAACGACATATGGAGTTATCGGCGTCAAGGTTTGGATCTACAAGGGTGATATTTTAGATGAGGGACGTCGATAATGCTGAGTCCAAAGAAAGTTAAATACAGAAAGCAGCAGAAAGGCAGGATCAGGGGGAATGCTTCCCGAGGAAACATGGTTTCCTTTGGAGAGGTTGGATTGAAGGCCCTCGAGGGTGGCAAACTGACCAACCAGCAGATCGAATCCGCCCGTGTGGCCATGATGCGTCACATCAAACGCGGTGGGAAGGTCTTTATTCGTGTATTCCCCGACAAGCCCATAACCTCCAAACCCGCTGAAACCCGTCAGGGTAAAGGTAAGGGTGCCCCCTGCGGGTGGTGTGCCCCGGTTCGTCGGGGAAGGGTGTTGTACGAGATCAAAGGGGTCGATATCGAGCTGGCCAAACGTGCATTGAAGTTGGCGTCTTACAAGCTTCCATTCAAGACCCAAATTGTCGTCAAGGAGTCCTGATATGAATGCTTCAGAAATACGAACACTCGATGTCGACAAGCTCCATGAGAAGTTGACAGAATATCGTCAAGAGCTGATGAATCTTCGCTTCCAGCATGCCACTGCCCAACTCGAAAACACGCAGCGCATTCCCAAGGTCAAGAAAAACATCGCTCGAATTCTCAGTGTCCTTGGCGAAAATGAGATGGAGAAATAGAGATGGCACAAAGCGAACACAAAGCCAATAAAAGATTGATGACCGGATTTGTCGTCAGTGATGTCAACGATAAGACCATTGTCGTCTTGGTCGAGACGCTCATGAAGCATCCCGTCTTGAAGAAATATATCCGGCGCAGAAAAAAATTCATGGCCCACGATCCGCAGAATGAATGTCAAATCGGTGACAAGGTTCAGATCGTAGAGCATAGACCTTTGAGTGCCCAGAAGCGCTGGCATCTCACGAAAATCATTGAAAAGGCTCTATAGGGGATAAGGATGATACAAGTAGAATCAACTCTTGATGTAGCTGATAATTCAGGCGCTAAAAAGGTCTGCTGTATCAAGGTTCTTGGAGGGAGCCATCGTCGCTATGCCGGTGTGGGAGACCTCATCGTTGTTTCCGTCAAGGAAGCGATGCCTCATTCCAAGGTCAAAAAAGGCGACGTCATGAAGGCAGTCATTGTTCGGACCAAAAAGGAGCTCGGTCGTCCAGATGGCTCCTACATTCGGTTTGACAATAACTCCGCTGTCATACTCAGCAAGAACCTTGACCCAGTAGGAACACGTATTTTCGGCCCCGTTGCCAGAGAATTGAGAGCCAAAAATTTCATGAAGATCGTGTCACTGGCGCCTGAGGTTTTATAGGATTTACTATGAAAACCAGGAAAATACATAAAGACGATACCGTGATTGTCCTCGCAGGAAAGGACAGAGGAAAGACAGGTAAGGTAAAGAAGGTCTACAAGAATAAGGATCTTCTCCTTGTTGAAAACGTGAACATGGTCAAACGCCATGTCAAACCCAACCCCTACAAGAATGAACAGGGTGGGATCGTGGACAAGGAAGCCCCCCTGAATGTTTCGAACGTCCAGCGCATATGTGAATCCTGCACCAAGCCGACGAGGGTTGGTTACAAGATAGCTGATGGCGGTAAAAAAGTTCGTTACTGCAAGAAATGTAACGAAGTGATGAGTTAGGGGACTATAATGACGCGACTGAGTGAAATTTACACAACCACAGTAGCCCCGGAATTGAGAAAGGAATTCAATTATTCCTCATGGATGCAGATACCTGCTTTTAAGTTTATCTCTTTGAATATGGGACTTGGTGAGGGCAGCCAGGACAACAAATTGATACAGGATGCTGCAAAGGAATTGAGCCTGATCGCCGGTCAGAAGGCAGTTGTAACGAGGGCTAAAAAGTCAATCGCTGCATTCAAGCTTCGTGAGGGACAGCCCATTGGGTGCTCTGTTACCTTGCGACGCGAAAAAATGTGGTATTTTCTTGATAAGCTCTTGAATATAGCGCTGCCCCGGGTGCGAGACTTCCGAGGGATACCTGACAAGGGGTTTGATGGACGGGGAAATTTTACCCTTGGAATCAAGGATCATACCATTTTTCCTGAAATCAACATGGACAATGTGGATCGAGTGAAAGGCATGAATATTACCATCGTGACTTCCGCAAATACCGACAAGGAAGGCAAAAGGCTCTTGGACTTGGTCGGTATGCCTTTCAAGAAATAAAGGAGGAGTATTTTGGCAAGAACATCTTTAAGGGTCAAAGCGCAGCGGAAGCCAAAATTTTCGACCCGCAAGTATAACAGATGCCCTTTGTGTGGAAGGCCACGCGCTTTTATGCGTAAATACGGTATCTGTCGTATCTGCTTCCGCAACATGGCCTTGGCCGGAGAGCTACCCGGCGTACGAAAATCTAGCTGGTAAACGAGGAATGTGCATATGTCAGTAGTAGATCCAATCGCAGATATCCTGACCAGAATCCGAAATGCACAAATGGCGCTCCATGAGACCGTATCTGCTCCCCTGAGTAAAACCAAGGCAGCAATGGTCGCCATTTTCAAGGAAGAAGGCTATGTTCAGGATTATGAAATTACAGATAAATCCATCGATATCCGACTGAAATATCATGAAGGCCAGCCAGCTTTCGCCGGACTCAAGCGGATCAGCAAACCTGGTCGCCGGGTCTATGTAGGCAAGGAAGATATCCCTGCTGTTCAAAACGGCCTTGGCATCAGCATTCTTTCCACCTCCCAGGGTATTATGGAGGGGGGCAAGGCCAAGGAATTGGGAATCGGCGGAGAGCTCCTCTGCGAAATCTGGTAGTGAGGAAACTATGTCAAGAATTGGTAGAATGGCGATCGATGTTCCCAGTGATGTCCAGGTAGACATCAAGGAACAACTGGTAGAGGTAAAAGGCCCAAAAGGCACCTTGACGGTTGATCTCCACGAAAAGATCCATGTCGAGCTAAGCGATGGTCGCGTATCCGTATCGCGTGACGATGATGAAAAGGATAGTAAATGTCATCACGGGTTGTGTCGCTCTTTGATCAACAATGCCATTGAAGGAGTATCCAAAGGCTTTGTCAAACAGCTCGAGTT
Source organism: Desulfoplanes sp. PS50 (assembly GCF_053851535.1). NCBI lineage: Bacteria > Pseudomonadati > Thermodesulfobacteriota > Desulfovibrionia > Desulfovibrionales > Desulfoplanaceae > Desulfoplanes > Desulfoplanes sp. PS50. The sequence continues at coordinate 7,015 of NZ_JBSPZA010000059.1, forward strand.
GGTCGGTGTCGGATACAAGGTCAACCTCAATGGTGCGGATCTCGAACTCAATGTCGGTTACTCTCATCCTGTCCGCTTCACCCTTCCCAAGGGTATTGAAGGCAAGGTTGAGGGTAACAAGATCTCCCTGTCCGGATGTGATAAGCAGTTGGTTGGTGAATATGCTGCCCAGATCAGAAGAGTCCGTCCTCCGGAGCCTTACAAGGGCAAGGGGATCAAGTATGTCAATGAACAGATCCGCCGCAAGGCCGGAAAATCCGGTGCTAAGTAGGTAATCCGATGAAAGTTAGCAAGAGACAAGCGAGATTAAAAAGAAAGATCCGTATCCGAAAGAAAATTTTCGGAACTGCCGAGAGACCACGTCTCGTGGTATTTCGTTCGAATAAGCATATATATGCCCAAGTCGTTAATGACGATGCCGGCACGACACTGGCTTCTTCCTCATCACTGGCCATTGACGAATTCAAGAACGGTAGTGCCAATATCGAGACCGCCAAGGCCATTGGCAAGAGTGTTGCCGAGGAAGCCTTGAAGCAGAATATTTCTGCTGTTGTATTCGACAGGAACGGGTATGTATTTCATGGTAAAGTCAAGGCTTTTGCTGACAGTGCACGCGAAGCCGGTTTAAAATTTTAATAGAGGTCATTCATGCAGCCAACTGAGAGCGAATTTATAGAAAAAGTCGTCTATCTCAACAGGGTCGCCAAGGTTGTCAAGGGCGGTCGTCGCTTCAGCTTTAGTGCACTTGTTGTAGTCGGTGATGGCAATGGGAGCGTTGGGTATGGTTTAGGTAAGGCCAACCAGGTTCCAGATGCCATCAGGAAGGCTTCCGAGCGGGCCAAACGGGCAATGAAGAAAATTTCCCTCATCGAGGGGACCATCCCTTACAAGACTACAGGTATGTTTGGTGCTGGCCGTGTTTTGCTTAAGCCTGCCTCAAAGGGTACCGGGATCATTGCTGGTGGTCCGGTGCGTGCCGTCATGGAAGCTGTCGGCGTACACGATATCCTGACCAAGGCCATTGGCACGAACAATCCTCATAATGTATTGCGAGCCACTTTTGCCGGTCTCGAAGGCCTTCGTGGAGCCGAGGAAGTGAGCGATATTCGTGGCAAGAAAATAACCATCACTCGCAAATAAGGTGATCTTATGATCAAGGTCAGTAATTTCCGGTTAGGTTTTTGCATGTAGCCATTTGAAATTATTTTAAAAAATGCTCATTTTTTACTTGACAAGAGGCAGCTAGTGTGGGCCGCATTTTTGTATAGCCAATAATATCAGGAGGT
>NZ_JBSPZA010000060.1:0-7488 GCF_053851535.1 Desulfoplanes sp. PS50
TCCAGCGACACGCCCGAAGGCCTGCTGCAAAGCACGGGGGCGGCTTCGCTGGAGGCGGCCTTCATCCGGCTGCTGCCGGAAGACAAGCGCCGGGATTATCGGGCGGTCGAGATTCCGCCGCGGCCGGAAGACGATGGCGATACCGCGATCGAGGCCCGGGATCTGACCATGCGCTTCGGCGAGTTCACCGCGGTCGATCATGTGAACCTGCGTGTCCCACGGGGTGAGATCTTCGGTTTTCTCGGCTCCAACGGCTGCGGCAAGACCACGACGATGAAGATGCTGACCGGTCTCCTGCCGCCGAGCGAAGGCCGGGCCTGGCTGTTCGGACACGAGGTGGACCCGCACGACCTCGCGACCCGCCGCCGCGTCGGCTACATGTCGCAGTTCTTCTCACTCTATACCGAACTGACGGTGCGACAGAACCTGACGCTGCATGCCCGGCTGTTCCACGTGCCCGCTGCCGAGATTTCAGGGCGCGTGGACGAAATGGTTGAACGCTTCGATCTGACCACAGTGATTGACAGCTTGCCGGGCCGGCTGCCCCTCGGCCACCGCCAGCGCCTGTCGCTGGCAGTCGCCATGATCCATAAGCCCGAAATGCTGATTCTCGACGAGCCCACCTCAGGTGTCGACCCGGTGGCGCGCGACACCTTCTGGCGCATGCTGGTCGAGCTCTCGCGCCGCGACGGGGTGACCATCTTTATCTCCACCCACTTCATGAACGAGGCCGAACGCTGCGACCGCATCTCGCTGATGCATGCAGGTCGGGTACTGGTGACTGACGCGCCTGCCACCCTGGCAAGCAAACATGGCGAGAACAGCCTGGAAGAGGCTTTTATCACCTATCTGAAGGATGCCGAAGCGCAGAGCGCTGGCGAGGCACGCCAACCGGACGCAAGCACTTCGCTCGATTCAGTCGAGGCCTCGCCAAGTCATGTCGAACCACAGGGCTGGCGGCGCCGATTCGACCCCCGGCGCATGATCAGCTATGCCCGGCGCGAAGGGCTGGAGCTGCGCCGTGATCCCATCCGGTTGACGTTGGCCCTGCTCGGCAGCGTCATCCTGATGTTCGTGATGGGCTATGGGATCAGCCTCGATGTGGAGAATCTCACCTTCGCGGTGCTGGATCGCGACCAGACCACCGTCAGCCGCGATTATACGCTCAACCTCGCCGGCTCCCGGTACTTCATCGAGCGGGCTCCGATTACCGGTTATGCTGATCTCGACCGGCGAATGCGCGAAGGCGACATCAGTCTGGCGATCGAGATCCCGCCGGGCTTCGCGCGCGACATCGCACGGGGCCGGCGGGTCGAGATCGGCGCCTGGATCGACGGCGCCATGCCGACACGGGGAGAGACCATCCGCGGCTATGTGCAGGGGATTCATGCCCATTGGCTGGCGACCAAGGCGCGCGAGGCTGGGCACGGCGAGGCTTTGGCGGGGCTCGTGAATATCGAGACCCGGTTCCGCTACAACCCGAATGTCAAGAGCCTGGTGGCGATGGTGCCGGCGGTGATCCCGCTGCTGCTCATGCTGATCCCCTCCATGCTCGCGGCGCTCAGCGTGGTGCGCGAGAAGGAGCTCGGCTCGATCACCAACTTCTACGTCACGCCCACCACGCGGCTCGAGTTCCTGCTCGGCAAGCAGTTACCCTATATAGTGCTGTCCTTCCTGAGCTTTCTGTTGCTCACCCTGCTCGCTGTGACCGTCTTCGGCGTGCCGCTGAAGGGCAGCTTCCTGACCCTGGCGGCGGGTGCGTTGCTCTATGTCGGCGCCGCCACGGCCGTGGGGCTGCTGATTTCCACCTTCATGCGCAGCCAGATCGCGGCGATCTTCGGCACGGCGGTACTCACCATCCTGCCGGCGGTCAACTTCTCCGGCATGATCGATCCAGTCTCATCGCTGGAAGGAGCGGGCCGGCTGATCGGCCAGATCTACCCGACCGCCCATTTCCTTACCATTGCACGCGGCACCTTCTCGAAGGCGCTCGACTTCTCCGATCTGCAGGCGGCCTTCGTCCCGCTGGCGCTGGCCGTGCCGATCCTGATCGCGCTCGCCGCCGCGCTGCTCAAGAAGCAGGAGCGATAGTCCATGCGCCCGGCCAACATCCTTCATCTCGGAATCAAGGAGTTGCGCAGCCTGATGCGCGACCCGATCATGCTGGTGCTGATCGTCTATGCCTTCACCATTTCGGTCTACACGGCGGCAACGGCCATGCCGGAGACCCTCAACAAGGCGCCGATCGCGGTCGTCAACGAGGATCGCTCACCGCTGTCGTGGCGCATCGTCAGCGCCTTTTACCCGCCTTATTTCGTGACCCCCGAAATCATCGACCACGCGGAGATGGATGCCCGCATGGATGCCGGCCTGGCCACCTTCGCCCTGGATATTCCGCTGAACTTCCAGCGCGATCTGCTCGCCGGGCGCCAACCCACGATTCAGCTCAATGTGGACGCCACACGGATGAGCCAGGCGTTCACCGGCAGTGGATATATCCAGACCATCGTGAGCGACGAGGTGCGCGCTTTCGTGCAGCGTTATCGCGAGGTGCCAGCTCTGCCGGTCGATTTGGTGCTGCGCGCGCGCTTCAATCCCCAGCTCAACAAGTCATGGTTTGGCGCCGTCATGCAGGTCATCAACAACGTGACCATGCTCTCCATCGTGCTAACCGGCGCGGCGCTGATCCGCGAGCGCGAGCACGGCACGGTCGAGCATTTGCTGGTCATGCCGGTCACGCCATTCGAGATCATGACGAGCAAGGTGTGGGCGATGGGGCTGATCGTCCTTGCCGCCACTGCCACGGCACTCACCGTCGTCGTGCAGGGCTGGCTTTCCGTACCGATCCAGGGCTCGCTCGCGCTGTTCCTGGCCGGCACGGCGCTGCATCTGTTCGCGACCACCTCGATGGGCATTTTCCTCGGCACCGTCGCCCGCTCCATGCCGCAGTTCGCCTTGTTGCTGTTGCTGGTGCTGCTTCCGCTACAAATGCTCTCCGGCGCTTCGACGCCGCGCGAGAGCATGCCGGAGGCCGTCCAGTACATCATGCTCGCCGCGCCCAACACGCATTTTGTGATGTTGGCTCAGTCGATCCTGTACCGGGGCGCTGGCCTCACGGCGGTCTGGCCGCAGTTCGTCAGCCTGGCCCTGATCGGAACGGCATTGTTTGGTTTCGCGCTTGCGCGATTTCGGAAAACCATCGAGACCATGGGATGAGCAGAATGACGGCAGCCCCGATGCTCACCATAAATCCCGGAGTGATCCACCCGGGAAGGAGAATCGCCGCCATCCTGATCGGCATGCTTTTGCTCGCGCCCACGGCGGCCTTCGCCGCCGAGAAGGCGGAGAAGGGCATCCTCAGCCTGGTCCTGGAAAACGACCTGTTCTACAATACCGACCGGAATTACACCAACGGGGTGCGTGTATCCTGGTTGTCTGCCGAAGACAAAACTCCGGAGTGGGTGTTGCGCCTGGCCGACAAGTTCCCTTTGTTCCCTGTCGGCAAAGCCGTGCGGGCGAGCTACGCGGTCGGCCAGAACATGTATACTCCGGAGGACATCACTTTGCGGGACCCCCCGCTCGATGACCGCCCTTATGGCGGCTGGCTCTATGGTTCCGTTGGCTTAATCGCCGAAACCGGGCAACGTCTTGATCAACTCGAATTGACCGTGGGCATGGTAGGCCCTGCCTCGCTTGCTGAACAGACCCAGAAGCGCGTTCATTCATTCGTGAACGCGGATGAACCGCGAGGCTGGGACACCCAACTCAAGAACGAGCCAGGGTTCATCCTGGCCTATAGCCGCAGTTGGCGTAGTTTGGTTGCGGAATCACTGCTGGGCATTCCCTTCGACCTGACTCCGCATGCGGGTGGCGCCCTGGGCAACATATTCACCTACGCCAATGCCGGCTTAATGCTGCGCTACGGCAAAAACCTGCCGCTCGACTATGGCCCTCCCCGAATCCAGCCCAGCGTGCCGGGCTCAGGCTTTTTTATTCCTCGGCACGGTTTCGGCTGGTATCTGTTTGCAGGCATTGAGGGCCGGGCCGTCGCCCGCAACATCTTTCTTGACGGCAACACCTTTCGCGACAGCCGCAACGTAGACAAAGAACCGCTGGTGGGAGACCTCCAGTTCGGTATCGCTATTACCTGGCGGAACCTGCGTTTGGGTTATACCCATGTGCTCAGGACACGGGAGTTCAAAGGCCAGGGCGACCGCCGCGATGATTTCGGGGCGCTCAGCCTTTCACTACAACTTTGATAGTGCGCGTTACGAGTAATGGATCAGTTGGTTACTTCGCTATCCTGCCTGGTCTTTTTGAAGCCCGACTGACGGGCACACCAAAGTAGGCGAAATGACCTTGCACAACAGATCGTAGCCATCTCCATCTGGCAGGGGCTGCGGAAGAAAGAGGATGCGCTGGGAAACGAGATGGAGCAGGAACTGGACGTTCGCGCCATGCCCATCCGCCGTGCGGTCTTCTGGTTGGTGGTGGGGCTGGCGCTTTTAATTGTCAGCTCCCGTGTACTGGTCTGGGGCGCGGTGGAGATCGCCCATGGATTCGGAGTCAGCGACCTGATCGGGCTTGTACATGAGCTGCGCAAACTGCCCGTCGAAACGGAATGGGTTGAGTTCAAACATAATCGGGCCGAGGCGGAGGAGATCGGCGAATACCTCTCGGCCCTGGCCAACTCGGCGGCCCTCCTGGGCAAGGTCAATGCCTATATGGTTTGGGGAGTAGACAACGAGACCCATGACATCATTGGCACCATTTTCAACCCTGCGGCCACGATGATTGGTAACGAGGAGCTGGAGAGCTGGTTGCTGAGGCTGCTGGACCCCAAGATCGATTTTCGTTTTCATATGCTGGAAATCGACGCCAATCCTTTGGTTCTGCTGGAGATCGGAGCGGCCTTCCGTCATCCCGTGCGATTTAAGCACCAGGAATTCATTCGTGTCGGCTCATACAAGAAGAAACTGAAGGACTATCCGGAGAAAGAACGAGCGCTCTGGAGGGTGTTCGATCAGGTTCCCTTCGAGCGCGGTATTGCCGCTGAACACGTCTCCAGCGAGAATGTGTTGAAGCTCCTCGACTACCCCGCCTATTTTGACCTGCTGGAGCTCCCATTACCCGATGGCCGAGCTGCGATCCTTGATGCGCTGGCCAAGGATGAGTTGATCCATGCCTGTGATGCGGGTAATTGGAATATCACAAACCTCGGGGGGATCCTCTTTGCGAAAAAGCTGGATGATTTCTCCTCGTTCCGGCGCAAGGCCATGCGGGTCGTCCATTACAAAGGGCGAGGCCGGGTTGAGACCTTGCGCGAGCAGACCGGTGGGAAGGGATACGCCAGCGGCTTCGAGGCTTTGATCAGTTTCATCATGGCGCTTGTGCCTACCAACGAGGTGATCGAGCAGGCTTTGCGGCGCTCCGTACCCATGTTCCCGGAGCTCGCGGTTCGTGAGCTGGTAGCCAATGCACTGATCCATCAGGATCTATTCGTGACCGGCGCAGGACCCATGGTGGAAATATTCGATGATCGAATGGAGATCACCAGCCCCGGCGAACCGCTGGTCAGCACTCAGCGTTTTGTCGATACTCCCCCGAAGTCCCGCAATGAGGCACTTGCCTCCCTGATGCGTCGCTTCCGTATTTGCGAGGAACGAGGCAGCGGCATCGACAAGGTGGTTTCCGAAGTGGAATATTACCAGTTGCCCGCCCCGCTTTTCGAAGTACCGGAGGGGTTTACCAGGGCCGTACTCTTTGCCCATCGCCCACTCAATGAGATGGATAAAGCGGACCGTGTTCGGGCCTGTTACCTCCATGGCTGTCTGAAGTGGGTAATGCGCGATTACCTGACGAATGCCTCGCTGAGGGAGCGGTTTGGAGTGGAAGAGAAAAACAAAGCGGCTGTTTCCCGATATATCCGCGAGGCGGTCGAGGATGGGGCGATTAAGCCGTTTGACGAAGGAGCGTCTAGAAAACTCATGAAGTATGTCCCGTTCTGGGCAAAAGTTTAATTGATGGGTAATTGATGGATCGTCGGGGAAAGACCAGAGTGAGTTTTTAACTTTCTGAAATGTAAACGCTTTATTGATTTACGGTTAATTGATCGGTAATTGATGGAAACACAAATTCCGGCAGCGAGCCGGCTGGAGAAATCGAATAGTACAACCACCAATTTCACAAAGCGATTGGGGCAAAACTTAAGTATTGGGACGGCGGGATGAAAACGGATACCACGGAAAAAGGGCTGGAAAGCCTTATTGTCCAGTCATTGGTCAACGAGGCCGGATACGTACAAGGCGACCCGCAGGACTATGACCGGGAACACGCTGTCGACCTTGCCAAGCTGTTGCAATTCCTTTCCGCCACCCAGCCCGAGACCTGTGAGGTTCTCGGCATCGACGAGGAAAGCCCTAAGCGCACCCAGTTCCTGCATCGCCTGCAGGGCGAGATTGCCAAGCGCGGCGTGGTGGACGTGCTGCGCGGCGGCATCAAGCACGGCCCGGCCCATGTAGACCTTTTCTATGGCACGCCGACGCCGGGCAATGTGAAGGCAGCCGAACGATTCGAAGCCAACATCTTCAGCGTCACCCGCCAGCTCCGCTACAGCCGCAACGAAACCGCGCTCTCCCTCGACATGGCCGTGTTCATCAATGGCCTGCCCATCGCCACCTTCGAACTCAAAAATAAGCTCACCAAGCAGACGGTGCTTGATGCCGTGCAGCAGTACCAGCGCGACCGCGACCCAAAGGAGCTGCTGTTCCAGTTCGGCCGTTGCGTCGTTCATTTTGCCGTGGACGATCACGAGATGCGTTTCTGCACCCACCTCAAGGGCAAGGGTTCGTGGTTTCTGCCCTTCGACAAAGGCTACAACGACGGGGCCGGCAATCCACCCAACCCGGCCGGGCTCGCCACCGACTACCTGTGGAAGGAGACCCTCTCCAAAGAGGGGTTGACCGATATCCTGGAAAACTACGCCCAGGTGGTGGAGGAAAAGGACGAGAAGACCGGCAAAAAGCGGTACAAGCAGATCTTCCCTCGCTACCACCAGTTGAAGGTGGTGCGCATGCTGCTGGCCGATGCCGCTGAGAGCGGCATCGGCAGGTGCTACCTGATCCAGCACTCGGCGGGCAGCGGTAAGAGCAACTCCATCGCCTGGCTGGCGCACCAGCTCGTGGGTCTGGAACACGAGAGCAAGGCGTTGTTCGATTCGGTCATCGTGGTCACCGACCGGCGCGTGCTCGACAAGCAGATCCGCGACACCATCAAGCAGTTCGCCCAGGTCTCCGCCACTGTCGGGCATGCCGAACATTCCGGCGACCTGCGCAAATTCCTCAAGGCCGGGAAGAAAATCATGGCTCCTCGCTGTTTCGTGTGGGTAGGGGGTTGAGATCTGGGGGGCCACCGAGTAGGAAAAGCAGCTATGAAAGACTTAGATCTCTTCCAGAAAGCACTTGGTTTGACTCCGCCTTGGGAGGTACT
>NZ_JBSPZA010000061.1:0-6178 GCF_053851535.1 Desulfoplanes sp. PS50
ACATCCTTTCATAATTGCGGGAAGGGTTATTGGTTGTTGGCTGGTCGCCTCGAGATCAAGCGCAGAGCGTGCAAACAAGGTTTGATAGAAGTGTTCTTGTTCGCCGCCGCACTCCATTCCGGGGCACGGAAAGAACTCTCCCGTTTCTTCCGAAATTATCGGAAAGTGCAACACTGTAGCCCCCCTCCCGTAGTTCAGGGAGGGGCTGGGGGAGGGTTTCAAACTGCTGGAGAAAGGCACCGATTATACGACCCGCCCCTAACCCCGCCCTGACCAGGGCGGGGGATCCATTCGGAGTCAAGACCGGGGGAGATTTGTACAAATATGGTACGGGAACCCGGTGCATGGAAGCATTTTTTCCGGGATGAATCATATTGATGAAGCCTGCGGCATCACCGATTCGACCAGAGACACCGCTTCCCCTTGTATTTGAGCCACCCCAGAGGCAGCCCCCGCCAATAGAGTCCGCCATGTTTGCCGGTGCCCGGCGCGGGGAGGCTCTGGCCTGATATCATTTTGTGCAGGATGTCAATGTCTGTGACATCCAGACCGCCCAATATCTCGTAGTCCGGCATGAGGCAATGCAGGGTCGGGTCGATGCGGAACCGATCTTTGCGCAGCGTGCCGAGAGGGAGTCCCTGCCAGCGGACTCTGTCGGTGAAAGACTGCAAGGCCTTGGAGTGGAGAAAAAAGACCCTGTCCCTGAAGAGATGGCATGTGCCTTCCTTCAGGGTTTTTGTATTCAGAGGATGTTCTCGGGTCAAAAGATCCACGGGCACGAGGTTGGTATCCATTGATGCGCTTTGAAGGGGAAATGGTTGCTCTCTTCCCGGGATCTCAGGTTTCCTGAGCCGGGCCACAAAGAATCCCTGTGCTCCGGATTTGTCACCGTCCACCAGCAGGCAGTGGTTCAACTCGGGCGCGCCGTGACGTTCCACGGTGAACCCGCCCAGGGGATCGAGATGTTCCAGCTCAAGGCCGAGATTGTCCACGGCCCAGCGGACCTGGTGCTCGTTTTCCAGTGGATCGGTGGTGCAGGTGGAGTAGACAAGGGAGCCGCCCGGGGCCAGAAGCCTGGCCGCTTTTGTCAGGATGTCCTTCTGGAGCTGGACCAGGGGAGCGAGTTTGTCAGGTGTCCAGACCTTCATGACCTGGGGATTCTTGTCCACAGTGCCCCAGCCGCTGCACGGTGCGTCCACCAGGATGCAGGGCCATGTTCCTTCCGGTAGAGGGAGGTCCTGCCCCTGGTAGCAGGTGGTGACGACATTGGGGAGATTCTGGGTCCGGATATTGGCTCGCAGGGTGGCCAGTCTGGAAGGATTGACCTCGTTGGCCACGACCAGACCCCGGGGGCCCACCAGCCGGGCCAGAAGGGTCGTCTTGCTCCCCGGACTCGCGCACATGTCCAGGACAACGCCTCCTGTTGGGGGATCAAGTAGCAGGGGGGGGAGCATGGAGGAGCGATCCTGGATGTAGATGTAACCGAAGATGTGAGCCAGTGCGTTGCCCAGTGCCGTGGGTCCGCTGGTAAGACGCCGGGCCAGTGGGTAGCAGGGATCGTTGTCAAGGACGAATCCCTCGGCCTGCAGAAGGGATTCCACGAGTTCTGCCTCATGGGGACGGCAGTTGAACCGAAAGGTTCGGGAAGGAGATGGTTGCTGGCTGGAAGTCATGGTCTGCAGGGGCTTTGATTGGGCGCGACAATGCTGCGCGATGCAGGTCATCGCTAAACGAGAACCCCTGGTTCGTCCAGACTTGGATATTGGTGAAGCCGGCCATGAGTACAAATCAGCCCTGATTGGTGAAGATCCTTCATGGCCTTATTTTTTCGTAACTATTCAGGTCAAAATTTATCAGGTGCAACAGACTGCAATGTAATGTTAAATTTGAGTGCCAGCCCGTAAATTTTAGAGATTTAAGGATTTCAGAAATTTTAGAAATTAAGGACCTGCACGCTAACCGCCTGTAATTTCTTAAATCTCTTAAATTTCTAAAATTTACAATTCTGATTCCCGGGAAATGCACCTGAATAGTTACATTTTTTCTTGACAAGAAAAATCGACTCGACAAGAAGAGTGAACGTTCATTCCGCAGTTCGTGTCTACCCGGTAGCCAAACATGCCTTCTGATTCCAAGAACATTCGCAGCGCCATCCTCGAGGCCGCCCTGGACCTTTTTTCCGAAAACGGGTTCCACTCTTCCCCCATGTCGCGCATCGCAACCCTGGCGGGTGTTGGTGTCGGAAGCATCTACAGGTATTTCAGCGACAAGGATGCCCTTATCCATGCTCTCCATGAAGAGGTGGAGATCCCCCTTGAGCGAGCCATGGAAGAGAACATTGATACGAGTCTGTCGACACACCGGCAGTTTGTTCATTTTGTGATCAACCTCGTTGCCTATTTCCGTTCCCGTCCCAGGGAATTCAGATTTCTCGAGCAATATTTCAACTCCCCGTATGGAAACGACAAGATTCAGGCCAAGATTTTGATGGAAGACGGCACACCCAACGATCTCTTCAACCGGCTTTTTCTCAACGGCCAGCAGGAGGGGACCGTACGAAAACTGCCCCTTCCGGTCTATCCGGTCATGGTGTTCGGACCGGTCAGCTGCCTGGTGAGATATGCCCTGTTCGGAGACGATATGGTGAATGATACTGTCATCCGGGCCACGGCAGAAGCGTGTTGGAACGCCATCAAGGCATGATGAATCATGCACCGCCCGTAGGGGCACGGCGCGCCGTGCCCTCGAATCCACCGGGACGTCGGTGTTTTTACCCGATACAATGCGCATAAGACAGCGGATCGCACGGGGATGAAGGAATCGGCAGAGGGTTCGGGATGCCCCACAAGGGCACGGCGCGCCGTGACCCTACAGGAATGGTATTTGTTACAAGATGAGAAACGAAAGCGTATAACATATTGGGAGGCATTGTGAGACGATACAACCAAAAAACATCAGGCCTTGCGCCGAACATCCTTGTCATGGCTGTTTTACTGCTGGCCGTGACCCTTTCTGCCTGCGAGCAGAAGAAGGAAGCCCCGAAGCAGCCCCCCACTCCCGAGGTGACCGTCATGACCGTCCGTACCGAGCCGGTGGGCCTGACCACGGAACTGCCCGGCCGGGTGGCATGCTTCCGGACTGCGGCAATCAGACCTCAGGTCAACGGGTTGATCATCAAACGGTTGTTCACCGAAGGGGCGCTCATCAAAAAAGGGCAACCCCTGTATGAGATCGATCCGGCTCCCTTTCAGGCGGCCCTGGACAGCGCCGAGGCCGCTTTGGTCAGGGCTCGGGCGCAACTTCCTTCCATTGAGTCACGGGCCGTCAGGTACAGGGAATTATTGGCAGACAGGGCGGTGAGTCAGCAGGATTATGACGATGCAGAAGCCGCTCTGGCCCAGATCAAGGCGGATATCCAGTACTGGAAGACGGCCATGGAGTCCGCGCGTATCAATCTGGGCTACTGCAGCATCACCGCGCCCATTTCCGGCCGCATCGGCAGATCATCCGTTACCGAAGGGGCCATTGTCACGGCCTACCAGCCCGTTGCCCTGGCCACCATCAGGCAGCTCGATCCCATCTATGTGCAGGTGCCCCAGTCCAGAACCGCCATGTTGCATCTGAGAAAGCGCCTGCGTACGGGGGGCATTGTTGAGAGCGGTCAGGATACACCTACCGTCGAACTGCTCCTGGAAGACGGGTCCATGTATTCCCACAAGGGGAGTGTGCAGTTCAGCGAGGTGAACGTTGATGAGAGCACTGGTTCGGTGATCATGCAGATCCTCGTTGCCAACCCGGATCAGGTCCTTTTGCCCGGGATGTTCGTCAGGGCGCGTATCGACGAAGGGGTCAATCCCAAGGGCATCCTCATTCCCCAGGAAGCCGTTTCCAGGGATCACAAGGGGGCACCCTATGCAATGATCGTCAATAAGGAGAGTGAGGTCGAGCTGAAAATGCTCAACCTGGATCGGGCCATGGGGACTTCCTGGCTGGTGGCATCCGGACTGGTTGACGGTGACCGGGTCATTCTGCAGGGCCGCCAGTTTATCCGGCCCGGCATGCCCGTCAGGATCGCCCCGGCACCGGCTGGGGACCAGGGATCGGCCGGTGTCCGGGAAGCCGAGACTTCGCCCAAAGGAGATGCCTGATGCTATCGAGATTTTTTCTTGAGCGCCCGGTCTTTGCCTGGGTCATCGCCATCGCTTTGATGGCCGCCGGGGGACTGGCCATCTACAATCTGCCCATCTCCCAGTATCCGCCCATCGCGCCCCCTTCCATTTCCATCGAGTCCTATTACCCGGGGGCCTCTGCCGAGACCGTGGAGAATACGGTCACCCAGATCATCGAGCAGAAAATGACCGGTCTGGACAGTATGCTCTATCTTTCCGGGAGCAGCTCGTCCTCGGGGACATCGCGTCTCGACCTGACCTTTGCCCCGGGGACCGACCCGGACGTTGCCTGGTCCAAGGTCCAGAACAAGCTCCAGCTGGCCATGGCCAGCCTGCCTTCCGTGGTGCAGGAACAGGGGGTCAAGGTCAGCAAGTCCACCAAAAACTATCTGATCATCGTGGGGCTTGTTTCCGAAGACGGGAGCATGGATGGGAACGATCTCAGGGATTACGCCCAGTCCAACCTGGAAAAGATACTCTCCCGGGTGCCCGGGGTGGGTGAGGTCAATAATTTCGGGTCCCAGTACGCCATGCGGGTGTGGGTCAATCCGGACAAGCTGACCGACTACCGTCTGACCATGACCGATGTTATCGGAGCCCTCCATGCCTACAATGTCGAGGTCTCGGCCGGTCAGTTCGGCGGTGCCCCGGCTGTGAAAGGCCAGCAGATGAACGCGGCCATCGTGGTCCAGCATCTTCTCCAGACGCCCGAGGAATTCGCGGCCATACCCATCAGGACCAACGGTGACGGTTCGGTGGTCCGGATCAAGGATATCGGACGTACGGAGCTGGGTACGGAACGCTACGATGTCATTGCCAATTACAACGGTCTGCCCTCGGCGGCCATGGCCATCCGGCAGGCGGCAGGTGCCAACGCCCTGGATACGGCCAATGCGGTCAAGACAAAACTCGAGGAGATGAGCCGGTATTTTCCGCCGGGCATGAAGGTCATCTACCCCTACGACACCACCCCGTTCACCCAGGTGGCCATCGACGAAGTGGCCAAGACTCTGGGGGAGGCCGTGGTTCTGGTCTTCGTGATCATGTATATCTTCATGGGTACCTTCCGGGCCACATTGATCCCGACCATTGCCGTACCCGTGGTGCTGCTCGGAACCTTTGCCGTTCTCGGGCTGTTCGGTTTCTCCATCAACATGCTGACCATGTTTGCCATGGTCCTGGCCATCGGGCTTCTGGTGGACGATGCCATCGTTGTGGTGGAAAATGTGGAGCGGATCATGGCCGAGGAAGGACTGCCGCCCAGGGAGGCCACGGCCAAATCCATGGACGAGATTTCCAGTGCCCTTGTCGGTATCGGGTTGGTACTTGCGGCCGTATTCGGACCCATGGCGTTTTTTCCCGGCTCCACAGGGGTCATCTACCGCCAGTTTTCCATCACCATTATGGCATCTATGCTCCTTTCCGTGCTCGTGGCCCTGATCCTGACCCCGGTCCTCTGCGCCTCGTTCATGAAACCCATTCCCAAAGGGCATGAACCGGCCGACAATGCGGTTTTTTTCCTGCGCCCCTTTTTCAGATGGTTTGATCGCGCCTTTTTCTGGTTCAGGGAGGTTTATGCAAAATTTGTGGGCCGTATCCTGCGCAAAAAGCTGCGCTATCTCCTTCTTTTTCTGCTCATAACAGGTGCCATGGGCTATTATTTCCAGCGCATGCCCACGGCCTATCTGCCCAATGAGGATCAGGGCATCCTCATTGTTCAGGCCATCCTGCCCGCGGGATCGGCCCTGGAACAGACCCAAAAGGTCATGAAGCAGGTGCAGCAGTATTTTGCCACCCATGAAAAGGATACCGTGGAATCGGTGATGGCCATTTCCGGCATGAGTTTCAGCGGCCAGGCCCAGAACATGGGGTTTGCCTTTATCAACTCGACTTTCGGAGTTTATTTTGCTTTCAAAATTAGAACAAACATCCTGAAATAACTAATTTTTTACTTGAAGAGATCCTTGTTTTTTAGTATTTCTCTTGTTTCCACGCAATAGAATACAAAA
>NZ_JBSPZA010000062.1:0-5585 GCF_053851535.1 Desulfoplanes sp. PS50
TGTTGAATAACGTGAATAAAACAAGATTGCATGGATATTAATTAGGGTCTTACGCAAAAAATTTTGACAACACGTTATAATCGTTAAGTTTTTATTGCTTTACGATGTCTCAACCCTGAAAGTCGAGCCAAAGGGCGGAGCGGCAGGAGTGGCTAGAATGGATTTTTACTCTACAACATCTCAAAACAGAATGAAGCAAAGGATAGGCAGAAGGAACTGCCCAAAGCTTTTCCTTCTGCCTAAGTCCCTTTAAACTTCAGCCTTCACCCAAAAACCATGAATACCACCCAACTCATCGAAAGCCTAACCGACATATTCGACAACCAAAACGAACGCCTCGTCTTCTGGTACGATCCTGACCAGGAGTTCAGCGACGTTGTCCCCGCTCTTACTCTGCAAGGGGTGACCATCATCCAATGTGATCAGGAATCCCTTTTGGAGCTCAAGATCCGGCTGGAGCTGAAGGATCGGGAGGGCAGGTTTCTTCTCTACTTCCCCTATGCCGAACCCGAACCGGACAAGGAGTGGCTGTTGGATATGAAACTCTACAGCCGGACATTCCATGCCGACCGGGCTTCCATTATTCTGAACGATCTGGGCCTGTCCCATCAATCGATGCGCTCTCATCTGGAATCAAGAAAAAAATTCTTCAACAGCCAGGACCGGTTCGCCCGTCTCAAGCAACTTGTCACCCCGGATGACCTTGAAAATGAACTGGACATGAAAATGATCGCGGTTCTGGTCAAGGCAGATCAGGCAGGGTTGTTCGACATCCTGATGAAGCTCTTCGGGGCCATGGGCGAGGACATCCAGACATTGCCTAAACCATGGGAGGAGATCGAAAAATTCGGCCTGGATGCCTTTTTCTGGGACAGAATGGCAGCGACCTTCGGGTACAGGGTATCACCTCCAAGTCTGTCAGATGTGCTGATCCGCCTTCTGGTCAACGACCTTGCCCTCACCCTGGACGGATCCACACCGGCCGCGCTCAAACATTTTCTCTTCAAGGATTCCTCTCTGGCTACCAATGCTTCGGTATTTGTGGCCCAGTGGCGCAATCATCTCGGCCATCACCAGACATACAGACGATTATCGGCTCTTGTCTCCCAGGAGCTCGGCATGGATACTCTTCTTGGCGGGTACAACGAAGCCGAGCTTTTGCATGTGATGACCTTCGAGTCGGTTGAACAACACATTATCCGGACCATACGCACAAAGATCGTTCATCCCCATCTCGGAGACTTTGATCGCCTGAAAACGGCCATCCTGCACAGGCGGGACAGCTATTGGGCAAGTGTTCGGGATGCGGAAGAATCCTCGAAAAACATCTACAAAACAGCCTATGCAGCCCTGGACGCGGTCCTGGAACTCTTTGAGCTGCGGCAGAAATTCGATGCCGGGTTCAGTTACCCTACCCCTTTGGAGATGTTCCGTGCCTATACCTCGGAACTCTTCCGGTTCGATCAGCTCTACCGCCTCTTCCACGAGGCCGCTGCAGGGGTTCAACTGGCAGGATGGGACGTGCTCAAGGAGGTCAAGACCAGCGTGGAAGCCTGTTACAGCGACTGGTATCTCGACAGGCTGGCCATGACCTGGGACAGCTTCATGCCCGGCAGCGAAGGATTGCTTGAAAACTGGACACTCGACGGCATAGGCAAGCAAAAGGATTTCTTCACTAATCATGTCAAACCGATCCTACGATCCAAGCCCACGTCCCGGGTCTTTGTGATCATAAGTGATGGCATGCGCTACGAAGTTGCCGAGGAACTTACCCGGAACATCAACACCAAATCCCGGTTCAAGGCCAATCTGGAACCATTGTGGGGGGTCTTGCCGAGCTATACGGCCCTTGGGATGGCATCTCTGATTCCCCGCACGAAATATGGATACAAACAGGGAACTGACCAGATCCAGGTGGATGACCAGCCATGCGGGTCTTTGGAACAGCGCAAGACCATTCTGGGCAAACGCGAGGGTATATGCGTCCATGCCGAGGATCTTCTGGCCATGAACAAGGATGAGGGACGTGACTTCATCCGGCCCTACCGACTCGTCTATGTGTACCACGACCAGATCGACGGCAACGGCCACACGGCAACCAGCGCGGGAGAAGTCTTTGCAGGTGCCAGGGCCGCGGTGGATACCCTGACATCCCTGATCCGATGGATTGTCAACGGATTGAACGGAACCAATATCTTCGTGACCGCTGACCACGGATTCATCTACCAGGACAAGCCGCTCGGCGATCTGGAAAAAAGCGGCCTGGACCTCCTACCGGAAGGCATCATCAAAAAGAATAAACGGTTCATCCTCGGCAACAATCTCGGCTCAGGGGAAAAAATCTGGGCGGGAACCACTGATGTCACGGCAGGGACCATCGATCCCATGGAATTCTGGATACCCAGGGGAGCAAACCGATTTTACTTTTCAGGGGGCGCCCAGTTCATCCATGGCGGTGCCATGCCTCAGGAAGTGATCGTCCCCCTTGTTCGAGTCAGGGAGTTGGAAGGCAAGACCAAGGTGCGTGACAGTGTGACCAGAGTCGGTGTTTCCCTGCTCGGTTCGAATCGAAGAATCGTCAACAACATCCAAAAATGGAAATTCATCCAGACAGAAAAAGTATCTGAACGAACTCTTGCCCGGAGCCTGGTCATTTCCATCAGGGACGGAGACAGGCTCATCAGCGATGAAGTGACCGTCACCTTTGACAGCACCTCCGATGCCATGGAAGAGCGCACCCGCAGCGTCAAATTGATGCTCAAAAAGGGAACGTACGACAATACCAAAGAATATGGCCTGATTCTCAGAGATCCGACCACCCAGATAGAATATGAACGGATACCTGTGTATATTGATCTCGCGTTCATGAATGATTTTTAAAAGGACAGGCTGAAGGGAAGGATAGGCTGAAGGCGGAAGGGGTTTAGGCAGAAGGTAAGGCTTTAGGCACTTCCTTCAGTCTTCCGCCTGTCCGTTCCTTCCGCCTGTCCTTTCCTTCCGCCTTCAGCCTGCCATTTTCATAATAAAAAAACCTCAGCCTCACAAAAACAATGACCACCAACTCCACTACCAATACGACCAACTCCGGCCTCGATCCCATGCTGAATAATCATTTTGCAGGGAAAGTAGTCCGCAAGGACCTGACCAAGCTTCTCAAGGAAGGGGCCAATGTGCCTACCTACGTGCTGGAATATCTGCTCGGTATGTATTGCGCCTCCGATGACGACGAAGTCATCGAGGACGGCGTCCAGTCCGTGAAGGAGATCCTTTCCCAGAACTATGTCCGGCCAGATGAGGCGGAAAAGGTCAAATCCATCATCCGGGAGCGGGGCAGCTTCAAGATCATCGACAAGGTGACCGTCAAGCTGAACGAACGGAGGGACTGGTATGAGGCCCTGCTCTCCAACCTCGGTGTCCAGGGGGTGGAGATCTCCAACTCCTTCGTCAAGGAGTATGAAAAGCTTCTCGTGGGCGGGATCTGGTGCATCGTGCTGATCAACTACTATTTCGAGGAAGGGATGAAGGGGTCCCCCTTTTCCATTGCCGAACTCAAGCCCATCCAGATGCCAAACATGAACATGGACGGGCTGTATGAAGCCAGGTCCCATTTCACGGAAGAGGAATGGATCGATGTGCTCATGCGGTCCATCGGCATGGAGCCCACAACCATTGACGAACGGGTCAAATGGCATCTCCTGGCCCGACTCATCCCGCTGGTGGAAAATAATTACAACGTCTGTGAGCTTGGTCCGCGCGGAACCGGGAAAAGTCATGTCTACAAGGAACTCAGCCCGAACAGCATCCTGGTTTCTGGCGGTCAGACCACGGTGGCCAACCTCTTCTACAACATGGGCTCCCGCAAGGTGGGGCTGGTGGGGGTATGGGATGTGGTCGCCTTTGACGAGGTGGCAGGCATCCACTTCAAGGACAAAGACGGCGTCCAGATCATGAAGGATTTCATGGCCTCAGGATCTTTTTCCCGGGGAAGGGACTCCATCAGCGCCAACGCATCCATGGTATTTGTGGGGAACATCAACCAGAGCGTGGATACCCTGGTCAAAACAAGCCATTTGTTCGCTCCCTTCCCGGAGGTCATGATCGACACGGCGTTCTTCGACCGCATGCATTGCTACATTCCCGGCTGGGAAATCCCCAAGATGCGCCCGGAATTTTTCACCAACCGGTATGGACTCATTGTCGACTACATGGCGGAATTCTTCCGAGAAATGCGCAAGACCACCTTTGCCGATGCCATGGACCATTATTTCTCCCTGGGCAACAACCTTAACCAGCGTGATACCATAGCGGTCCGAAAAACCGTGTCCGGTCTGCTGAAACTTCTGTATCCCAAGGGTGATTTCGACAAGGATGCGGTGGAACGGTGTCTGGAGTATGCGTTGGAAGGAAGACGGCGGGTCAAGGAACAGCTCAAGAAACTCGGCGGTATGGAATTCTACGATGTGCATTTCAGCTACATCGACAAGGATACCCGCGAGGAAAAATTCATCAGTGTTCCCGAACATGGCGGGGGATCACTCATCCCCGAAGGCCCTCTCAATCCCGGGACATTGCACACCATCGGAGCGGGAACCAACGGCTATCTGGGACTGTACAGACTGGAGCTGCAGGTTACGGCTGGAAGCGGCAAACTATCCATCTCCGGGGTCGGCTCCCATGCCAAGGCCAAGGAAAGCATCAAGGTGGCCTTTGACTACTTCAAAGCCCATTCAAACAGGATCAGCGGCTCATCCACACCGGCCGACAAAGATTACCACCTGCACCTCATAGAACTCCACAACACCGGCCCCAACAGCGCCATGACCCTCCCCTGCCTTATCGCCTTTTGCTCAGGTCTCATCGGCAAACCCGTGCAAGGCAGCCTCGTAGTCCTCGGCGACATGAGTCTCGGCGGAAGCATCATCCCGGCCGACAACCTGGCCGCATCCCTGCAGGTCGCCTTTGACGCCGGAGCAAAGCGGATACTCGTGCCCATGAGCAGCGTGGGAGACATCCCGTCCATCCCCGGGGAACTCTTTGCAAAATTCCAGACAAGTTTTTATGCAGACCCAGTGGACGCTGTATTCAAGGCGCTTGGTGTTGAGTAACTGAGATAAAACATACACAGGTGGTAGACTTTCAAGTGCCTTTTCCACCAAGCGAAGAAATTTTCGATGTTCCAGCGCAGTTTGTAAGCCTGGGCGATCTGTTCACCGGTCAAATCATGATGGTTGGTAGCGATCCAGTATTTGACCCTGTCGACCTCATAGCCGACCAACCGCAAGGCAGTCTGGCTTTGATTAATACCGGGGATGCCCAGCAGTACGGTGCCGTCAAAAAAAACAATGCTTTCGGCAGATACAGTATTTTGTGAAAGAATCTTCTTCTTGGTGCTGGCCTTGATCCGGCAGATGAACAGCTGGCTATTTCGTTGCCATTCGTCAAAGAGCCGATGACATTGGGAATGGGCAGTTCGCCTGGCCCTTCAGACCCGAAGGCGGGTCAAGGAACAGCAAAAACGCATTGGCGCAGCGGAGTTCAGGAATACCCACTTCAGCTATGTCATGGGCGATGACGGCGTGGAAAAA
>NZ_JBSPZA010000063.1:0-4782 GCF_053851535.1 Desulfoplanes sp. PS50
ACGAGTCTGAATTGTAGTAAATCGTCATTCATTTCGGATAGTTGATGTATTTTGAGCCGAACCCGGTTGATTCTAAGCCTGCCCGGTGAAATGCCCTTGTCACTCCATATTTCATTTGGGCCGAAAAACGGGCTTTTTCGAAGGATAAAATCAAGGATAACGGTGAGTTCGAGGGGTCAGACCCCACGGGCAGCTGTACTGGGCTTTGCGGCGACGTAGCCAAAAAGGTGGAAGAATGCCCTGGAAAACCTTTCGCAATATATTCATTCGCTGGATGCCGAAAACAACGATGCTTCATCCGTGGCCATGGATACGAT
Organism: Desulfoplanes sp. PS50; assembly: GCF_053851535.1. Classification (NCBI taxonomy): domain Bacteria; kingdom Pseudomonadati; phylum Thermodesulfobacteriota; class Desulfovibrionia; order Desulfovibrionales; family Desulfoplanaceae; genus Desulfoplanes; species Desulfoplanes sp. PS50. The sequence continues at coordinate 318 of NZ_JBSPZA010000063.1, forward strand.
TTGACGCTAAATACTCAAGGTAGGAGCCGTATGAGGTAATTCCTCACGTACGGATCTGTGCGGGGGGTGCTGGGCAACCGGCATTCCTACCGCGACCCCAGCCAAAAGTTTATATAAAATCAAGGATAACGGTGAGTTCGAGGGGTCAGACCCCACGGGCAGAGTGCAAATTGAGATTTTTGATGAGTCCAAATTGTAGTAAATTCCCCGTTATTTAGTATGGTTGATTGTGCTTGGGCTGGACCCGGTTTATTCTAAGGCCGAAAAACGGGGGTTTTTGAGAAGAAAAGATAGGAATATTATATGTTTATCGGGGTCAGACCCTGCGGCTCCTTGTCAACGGGACAGACATCATTATCCGTTATTTAAAAAATAGATTCTCTCCCCCAAAAAAATTCAATCCATTCATGAAAATAAATGCCTCGACCCATAAGATTCTTTGTTCCTGGACACGTGTGGCATATTACACACCGCTGCCATGACAGAAAATTCCTTCTGGACTATGCCGTACATCGCAATCTCTGGATGAAATGGTTGAACGAAGGGACTAACTGGTACGAGGTGCCAATTCTTCACCCGGTGAAATTGTCACTTCGATGGGTCAGATCCCACGGGCACAACAACCAATGTCAATGAGCATGAGCTTTTATCCTTCCATACATGCACATTTTAACAAGTGCATAGAGGCCCTGAACAACAACGATCTCACTTCTGCTTATAGGCATTTGCAAGCAGCGTACAAGCCCTTATCACGACTTGATGCCAAGAATAGTAAATGGGCTGTATACTATTTGAATCTTTCATCGATATACAATAATAGCGGCAGGTTTTGGGAAAGCATAGAATGTTGCCATAAGGCCCAGGCAATAATCAAAAAGCAAAAGCAACGGGAGATAGAAGCTAAGGCAGCCAGCAATCTTGCGAGTAGCTACTTGAATCTAAGTGATTATGCCCGGGCTCAAAAACATGCTCAAAGGGCAATTGGACTTTATAAAAAGCAAACAAACAACCTGCTGTTGAGCGAGGAATATTTGACTCTGGGACAAATCCTGCTCAGAAAAGGAGAGTGGTCACAGGCTATTAAGGCATTTAGCAAAGCACTGCTGCTAAGCAGGCAAAGCCAAAACAAGCAAAGGGAAGGCAAGACCCTGATTCGTCTTGGCTACATTTTCAGGGCTGACCCTCAAATTTTCATGGAAGGCGGATATTTGCATCTGGCCATAGATCATTTTCGGCAGGCAGAGAGGTATTTCAGGGAGATTGACTATAAGCCTGGGCTTATAGAGGCCATATATGAAAGGGCCAACACTTATTTGTCCCTGGGTATGGTGGGTAAGTCCAGAGAGCTTATAAACCGAATGCAGTCCATGATTCCAGAGGAAAGCCCTTGGCGTTTTTTTCTGCTCAGACTCAAATATTGTATAAGCAACCGGGAAGAGCAATTTGAACAGGCCATCGAGTATGCCCGAAAGCTCCATCACTTTTATGCCCGGGCCGGGGACAAAAAAGGGCAGTCTGATAGTCTGGAGATGCTTGGTTCCAGTTTTTATAATCTCTCAAACATGCAGGAAGCTGAGAAATATGGACAGCAGGCCCTGGAGCTGTCAAAAGAGATTGGAGACAAGTTGATTGAATCTCAGAGTCAGCAGCTGCTGAAGGCAATAGGTGAGGTAAATAAAGCCAGTAGATGTTAAAATTTTTTTGTAAGCCATGCAATTAACCCGGAAAGAAATCGACAACTTACCCACTGTATTGTACATTCTGGATAAGATCGCCCAGAGCGAGGAAACGCTTAGAAACGATAAGCGCTATGGTCTTCTTTTGAGCGATATGGGAGCAGAGGATAAGTTTGAGATCAGGCCGGAGTCGGCAAACGGACCTTATGTTTTGCATCCCACCTCTTCAACAGTGAATACCTTTTTTCGGGGTCAGACAAATTATCATTCTGAGTGTTTGCCTACAATCTATAGAAAGGAAAAGAATCATCCAAGGGATGAATTGGAAATATTCATTGACCGGTTACGTTCAATGGAATTTGAATTACTGCTTAAGACTCACCCCTTTGTGAAATCAATATATGAGCGTGGCTTGCTGATACAAGGAAAGGAGCATCCAGTACCCATTAAGGTTGACTACCTGGGGCTGGCCCAACACTATGAGCTCAAGACTGACTTGATGGATTTTACAAATGATAAATGGGTGGCAGCCTTTTTTGCCACCTGCAGTAAGGTTAAAGGTAAATATGTTCCTGTAAAAAGTGCTGGCTACGGGGTGATTTACAGCTACACAGTGTTGCCGGAGTTTTTTGATCAAAGCGTACAATCTGCCCAAAAGTCTACCAAAAAATTTACAGCTATTGGCTTGCAGCCCTTTCCCAGGCCGGGAGAACAAAAGGGTTTTGCCTTAAAGCTCGAACCAAGTCAGGAGCTGAATACCCTACAGGGGGTAAAACAACATTTTTTCAGGCATAATTATAAGGCGTCGGAAGTTATCTATAACCGCATGAACCAGGGCAAGAGCTTGTTTCCTGCGGATAAACTCATAAACATGGCCAAAAAGCTCAAAAACAGCAAAAAAATAAGCAAGACTGCTTTGCGCAAAGCCTTCAAAAGATATCCTGTACCCGGCTCAGGTGAACAGGAACTTGAGCAAAAATGTCGGGACAAGGGGTTTGTCTTTGTTGATTCCCCGGTGGTTTCCTTCTCCAGGAATGATGAGGATTTGTTTTGGAATCAGTGGAATAATGGTGCAAAACAGAAATTTATGTCTCAATTGGTTTTTAGGCGGGTGTATTATTGAAACAAATGTTAATTGATTTATACTCTTTGTCCGGTAAAACAGGTTCATCATTAATATCTGGGCATAGGATCTGACCCTTTGAAGCTACTGATTTTATAAGATTTATGTTCTCAAAAAAGCCGTTTTTTCGCCCCAAATGAAATAGGGGTTGGCAAAGGCATTTCACCAGGCAGGCCCAAGTGAAATAGAGGTTGGCAAAGGCATTTCACCAGGCAGGCGTTAGAATCAACGGTGTCAGTCATAAACAGTAACAACCACATAAAATATATGACGATTTAGTTGAATTGGCCTTGTGGGAACAATTTCTGTTTGGATTTGAGGCCGGAGGGGAGGGAGACCCCGCGGGGCGCATTCGCTAACAACATTCAATCCATTCATGAAAATAAATGCTTCGACCCATAAGATTCTTTGTTCCTGGACACGTGTGGCATAGAGATGCGGATTTAGGATTTAGGATTTATGTTTTAGGTTTTAGGTAAATGCGATGGCAGTTCAAGGGGCAAGACCCCCCTGAAGACATCAGAAAAACCTTCTGAAGGTGACGGGTCGTGATGCAAAATAAAGATATTTGGCTCCTCGCTATTTCGTGTGGGTAGGGGGAAATTCGAGCTTGCCCCCGAGGAGGTAAATCATGGTGATGAGATTACGAGTTGAACGGTATCCACGGGCTTTAGCTTTTGCTGCTTGAATGAGACTGTTGAGGCCTTCCAATATTCCGTTGTTGATAGTTGATTTGAACCATCTCAGAATGCCGTCCCAATGTCGTTTGATGGTATAGGCTGCTTTCCGTTGGTCATGGGGTCTGACCCTTCGAACCTACCGATTTTATAAAATTTATGTGCTTAAAAAGGCCATTCACTTCATGGGGTCAGACCCCACGGGTATAATCGTGACAGCACTCCCTGTGATCCACGCAGTGGTGACACTTTCCGGCCGGCGACAGTCCGGCGGACGGAATTTCAGTTGTCCGGGGCCGTTGTCCAATCTTTTGTCCGGTAGTGTCGAGTGAGCTTGCGAACGGGCGGTTAATTCGCCTTTGCATTTTCCTGACACAGGGGGCAACACAACAAAAGCATTAACCGCCCGCTGCGCTCGACATTCGCAGACAAGGGCGCGGACAAAGGCGCGGAAGGAGTTTTTTTGCCTGCCGGACTGTCGTCAGGCAAAAGCTGCCGGTGCTGCGCACGTTTCAGGTTGTGCCGGTGTCGACGTCAGATACTTGTAATCGTGACAGCATTCCCTGTGATCCACGAAGTGGTGACACTTTCCGGCCGGCGACAGTCCGGCGGACGGAATTTCAGTTGTCCGGAGCCGTTGTCCAATCTTTTGTCCGGTAGTGTCGAGTGAGCTTGCGAACGGGCGGTTAATTCGCCTTTGCGTTTTCCTAAAACCTTACACAGGGGGGAAGGCAGGCAACGATATGGCTAAAGAAGACATCATTGAGATCATACAGACCAAAATTTATTCCATCCATGGTCAAAAAGTCATGCTTGATTCCGATAGTGCCGAGATTTACGGAGTGGAAACCAAGCGGATCAGCGAGGCTGTTCGAAACAACCCTGATAAATTCCCCGAAGATTTTTATTTTGAACTTGGAGCAGAGGAACAGCTTGCTTTAAGGTCGAAATCTTCGACCTTAAAGGCCGGTCGGGAGTCCATGCAACAG
>NZ_JBSPZA010000064.1:0-4513 GCF_053851535.1 Desulfoplanes sp. PS50
CACAGGCTCACCAAGCATTCACTTCAGCTTTGCACAAGGTCTGCTATGGCTCACAAGTTTGCCAAGCATTCACTTCAGCTTTGCACAAGGTCTGCTATGGCTCACAAGTTTGCCAAGCATTCACTTCAGCTTTGCACAAGGTCTGCTATGGCTCACAAGTTTGCCAAGCATTCACTTCAGCTTTGCACAAGGTCTGCTATGGCTCACAAGTTTGCCAAGCATTCACTTCCTCGACATTCGCAGACAAGGGCTCGGACAAAGGCGCGGAAGGAGTTCTTTTCTTTGGCGGACAGTCGCCAAAGAAAAACAGCCGGTGCTGCGCACGTTTCAGGTTGTGCCGGTGTCGACGACAGGTACTCGTAATCGTGACAGCACTCTCTGTGATCCACGCAGTGGTGACACTTTCCGGCCGGCGACAGTCCGGCGGACGGAATTTCAGTTGTCCGGGGCCGTTGTCCAATCTTTTGTCCGGTAGTGTCGAGTGAGCTTGCGAACGGGCGGTTAATTCGCCTTTTGCATTTTCCTGACACAGGGGGCAACACAACAAAGGCATTAACCGCCCGCTGCGGCTTTGCACAAGGTCTGCTATGGCTCACAAGTTTGCCAAGCATTCACTTCAGCTTTGCACAAGGTCTGCTATGGCTCACAAGTTTGCCAAGCATTCACTTCCTCGACATTCGCAGACAAGGGCTCAGACAAAGGCGCGGAAGGAGTTCTTTTCTTTGGCGGACAGTCGCCAAAGAAAAACTGCCGGGGCTGCGCACGCTTCAGGTTGTGCCGGTGTCGACGTCAGGTACTCGTAATCGTGACAGCACTCTCTGTGATCCACGAAGTGGTGACACTTTCCGGCCGGCGACAGTCCGGCGGACGGAATTTCAGTTGTCCGGGGCCGTTGTCCAATCTTTTGTCCGGTAGTGTCGAGTGAGCTTGCGAACGGGCGGTTAATTCGCCTTTGCGTTTTCCTAAAACCTAACCACCTAAAACCTAAAACAGTTTTTGATTCCTCATACCCGGGAGGCAGACACTGTTTCGCATACCCGGGGGGCAGGCACTGTTTCGTTGGCAATAAAATCCTTTTGTTGCTTGTCTCAGAGATCCAGAGCAACCCGCGTAACTTTTTTCAGGAAAAGAGGTATTTTTTTCTGAAAAAATTTATGGAAAAAAAGTTATGCAATCCATTGAAAAAAAGATATTTTCAAGAATATGTGGACACGGTAGGGGTTGGGTTTTTTTTGCAAAAGATTTCAGTGCCGAATTTGGCAGTGTAAATATCGACAAGGCCCTGTCCAACCTGGTCAAAAAAGGAAAGATCCGTCGTATCTGCCGGGGTATGTATGACTATCCGAAATACAGCGAACTGCTTGGTCAGGAATTAAGCCCCGATCATGACAACGTAGCAAGGGCCTTTGCCCGTAAATTCAACTGGCGGATTCTGCCGACCGGCGATGCTGCGCTTAATCTGTTTGGCCTTTCGACCCAGGTGGTGGGGAAATTTGTCTATCTCTCGGATGGGCCGAATCGTTCCTACGAAATAGGTGGATATGAACTCGAATTCAGAAAAACCGCGCTCAAGGAGATCGGTTTCAAACAGCAGGAAAGCGGTTTGATCGTTCAGGCACTCAAGGCACTTGGGAAAGAACGGATTACTTCCGAGGTACGTCGGAAAATCCGTCAACAGATTGAGCCGGAGAAATGTGCCAGGATATGTAAAGAAACCAGAAGTGTGACCGGTTGGGTTTACGATGCCATCAAGAAGATCTGTCGGGAGGCGGAGCTGAATGGATAAGGTTGCACGCCTGGCTCCGAAAGATCGCAGTGAACTTTTTGCAGAGACTGCCGTTCGACTCCGGATGACCCCGGCGGTTGTTGAAAAGGATTTCTGGGTTACCTGGACGCTGGGCAAGCTTTTTATTCATCCTGAATTTTCCCGTATACTCATGTTCAAAGGGGGAACCAGCCTCTCTAAAGTTTTCGGCCTGATCGAGCGATTTTCAGAAGATATCGATCTGGTTCTTGATTGGCGTATTGTGACAGATGAAGACCCGGAAGGAAATCGCTCAAAGTCCAAACAGGCCGGGTTTAATGCGAAAGTAAACGAACGTGCACAGGAATACATTGCCGGGGAATTGCACAGAATGATTACTGGAGCGTTAGCCCCGCTCTGTACGTGCTCGGTTGATTCCAATGATCTGAACACTCTGAATGTACACTACCCAGCCGCCTTTTCTGATGCATATCTGCGATCCGAAGTGCGGTTGGAAATCGGGCCTTTGGCTTCATGGTTGCCGTTTGACGTGTATAGTATTCGTCCTTATGCCGCTGAGGAATTTCCCAATTTTTTTGACCGGCCGGATTGTATGGTTAAAGCCATCAAGGCTGAGCGGACGTTTTGGGAAAAAATTACGATTTTGCATCATGAGGCACATCGCCCCGAGACCAGTTTACAGCCACCGCGCAGTTCTCGGCATTATTACGATTTGGCGCAAATGGCGACGTCCAGGACAAAAGACGTGGCATTGTCGAACCTTGATCTGTTGTACGATGTTGTCGAGTTCAAGAAACGGTTTTATCCACGAGGTTGGGCTCAATATGATTTAGCTGTACCAGGGACTCTTAAACTGGTGCCGGAAAATCATGTGATGAAGGCGATTCGAGCCGATTACCGGGCGATGCGGAACATGATTTTCGGCACGTATCCTACGATTGATAGCATTATGGCTGTATTGCAGGCGTTAGAGGAAGAGATCAACGGCATGGTTTCCTGATTTTTAAGTAGCAGTAAACGCATTTTTTATTCACACTCGATCCAATGGGCTATCCACTCAGATATTTTCAGCCAGGCTAAGACCACCCTTACCCCTTAACCCTTATCAACCCTCACTCAACACAGGGTAAGGCCTGGGGGCATTGGCCTAATTAAAAAATTTACATTCGCGACCCCGTAAATTAAAAAAATGGCAAAAATTTAAATAAGGCTTCCGAAAACCGAATCATGAATCGAAAAGAGACAGGCACCTACCATATCGCCGTAGCCGGGGGTGAGACGTGCTTTCCAATGAGGTCGGGAATTTCAGCTAGAGCAAAAAGGCCATGGGTAACTCCAAGGGGTCTGACCCAACGGACAGTCATTTGAATTGAAGGGCCAAGGAAAAGGGCAAAGACAGGGGGCCAACTAAACACACGAAACATGCGAAAGGTTTTAAATATAAACTGCCTTTTTTCGCATGTTTCGTATGTTTAGTTGGCAAAAAAATCCTTTAGCTGGTGGGTCTTATGCTGTTGTATGCTGATGAGAGCTATGAGATAGTCGGGGCGTGTTTTGATGTATACACGTCCATGGGGGCGGGGTTTCTGGAGGCCGTGTACCAGGAGTGCCTGGCTCTGGAATTTTCCCACCGGGGGATTCCTTTTGTCCAGCAGAAGCGGCTTGAGCTCTCTTATCGGGGTACCCAGCTGAAGCAGGAATATGTGGCTGACTTCGTCTGCTACGACAAGATCATCGTTGAAATAAAGGCTGTTTCGAGCCTGTTACCCGAGCATCGGGCCCAGGTACTGGACTATCTGCATGCAACTGGGTACAACCTGGGGCTCTTAATCAACTTCGGGCATTATCCCAAGGCAGAAGTGGAAAGAATTGTCAGGCACCAGCGAAAAAGGCAAAGACAGGGGGCCAACGAAACAGTGTCTGCCCCCCGGGTACGCTAAACACACGAAAGGTTTTAAATAAAAACTGCCTTTTTTCGTATGTTTAGCATACCCGGAGGGCAGACACTGTTTAGTTGGCAAAAAATTTCTTTAGCTGGCGGTTCCTATGCGGTTGACCGGGGATCAGAGAATTCCTTGGAATGGAAGATTTTAGACGAGTCTGAATTGTAGTAAATCGTCATTCATTTCGGATAGTTGATGTATTTTGAGCCGAACCCGGTTGATTCTAAGCCTGCCCGGTGAAATGCCCTTGTCACTCCATATTTCATTTGGGCCGAAAACAGGCGTTTTTGAGCAATAAAATCAAGGATAACTGTGAGTTCGAGGGGTCAGACCCCACGGGCATGATACTTGTAATCGTGACAGCACCCTCTGTGATCCACGAAGTGGTGACACTTTCCGGCCGGCGACAGTCCGGCGGACGGAAGTTCAGTTGTCCGGGGCCGTTGTCCAATCTTTTGTCCGGTAGTGTCGAGTGAGCTTGCGAACGGGCGGTTAATTCGCCTTTTGCCTTTGCATTTTCTTAAAAGCTTACACAGGGGGGGGGAAGGCAGGCAACGATATGGCTAAAGAAGACATCATTGAGATCATACAGACCAAAATTTATTCCATCCATGGTCAAAAGGTCATGCTCGATTCCGACATTGCTGAGATTTACGGGGTAGAAACAAAGCGGATCAACGAGGCTGTTCGAAACAACCCTGATAAATTCCCCGAAGATTTTTATTTTGAACTTGGAGCAGAGGAACAGCTTGCTTTAAGGTCGAAATCTTCGACCTTAAAGGCCGGTCGGGAGTCCATGCAACAG
>NZ_JBSPZA010000065.1:0-4080 GCF_053851535.1 Desulfoplanes sp. PS50
CTTGAGTATCAACGTATGGTGTTATGAAGAGCAAGAGTTTTGCCCACGGATGCACACGGATGTACACGGATGGAAGAAAAGGAAGTATTTCCTCTTTCTTTCATCCTCTTCCCTCTTAAATCCGTGTCAATCCGTGTGATCCGTGGGCAGATATCTTTTTTTCTTCTTTTTGAAGGGGATCCCCCTGTGTCAGGAAAGATGTCGCCTCAATTGATCACCCACAAAAGGGGGCTTTTTGAGGTAGCCAGGCACCAACGAAAAGGGCAAAGACAGGGGGGCCAACGAAACAGTGTCTGCCCTCCCGGTACGAGGTACAGTGTCTGCCCCCCCCGGGGTACACGAAAGGGCTTTGTAATAAAAACTGCTGTTTCGAGCAATAAAATCAATGCTGGCAGAGGGTTAGATGGTTCAGACCCCATAGGCACGTTCTCATTGTACAAAGGCAGCGCGTATGTTGTTACAAAAAATATCACTTCAAAACTTCCGTTGTTTCGATGAATTGACCCTTGAATTCAGAGACAGGCTCAATCTCTTTCTGGGAGATAATGGAAGTGGGAAGTCGACCATTCTCGATGCCATTGCTGTGGGGTTGGGGACCGTTGCGACGTATCTTCCTGATGTTGCCGGGGTGTCGTTCAAGGATGATGACGTGAAGGTTGAGGGTGGATCAAAGGCTCCCTTTGTGCGGGTTGCTGTGGAAACTCGAAGCGGGGTGTGCTGGGATATCACGAAGCGCAGGGATAAGAGCAAGAAAACAGCGCGTCTGGTTCCTCAAGGGATAGGTAAGAAGCAGGTTACCGGGTATCTGGATACGCGTGTCATCGATCCTTACAATGAATCAAAAGATTTTATCCTGCCTTTTTTTGCCTATTATGGTGTGAGCCGGGCGATTCTCGACATTCCCCTTCGCAGGAGAGGTTTTTCAAGGCGTACATCCAGGTTTCAGGCTCTGGCAGGGGCACTGAATGCGGACAGTCGTTTCAAATCCGCTTTTGTGTGGTTCTACAACAAGGAAAACGAGGAATCCAGGCTTCAAAAGGAGAAGCGGAGTTTCGATGTTACCCTGCCGGAACTCGATGTTGTCCGAAGGGCTTTGAGCTCCTTGTTTCCGGATTTGTCCGAACCGCACATTCAAATCCACCCCCTACGGTTCATGGTCAAAAAGGGAGGTCAACTCCTCAGTTTGCATCAGCTCAGCGATGGCTATAAAACCATGCTCGGGTTGATACTCGATCTCAGCTCACGTATGGCCATGGCAAATCCTGACGTGGATGATCCCCTTGCCTGTGAGGCATTGGTCATGATCGACGAAGTCGATCTTCATTTGCATCCCACCTGGCAGCAGCGTGTACTCGGGGATTTACTGAAAATCTTTCCCAAAACCCAGTTCATCCTGACAACCCATAGTCCGTTTATTGTCGAGTCCCTGAATAACCATTTGAAGAGACACACAATCGCTCGACATGAGATACATGATCCCATTGTCACCGATATAAAACCCCTTCCAGCAGAGAGGGTGAGTGCGTTCTTGCTTGCAAACGGTGAAACGCATGACATTATGGACAGGAACCTGGGTCTCGTGGATGACAGGTTGATAGCTCATTTCAATGAGATCAACATCCTCTATGACAGAATGCGTGATATAGAATGGGAAGCGGCCCATGATTGATCTTGGCCCGGATGAACACTGCGTGTGTCGGCAGTACAACAATGAGCTTGAATCGTGTGTGGATGAATGTACGGTCAGAGAAAGCGGAAAGGCTGTTCGTTTGAAACCCTCATCCGGTGAATCTGTCAAGGCCGTCATTCTTGATGGGTGTGTCATGCGGGATAATGATACAAAGTGTGACGCATTGTTTCTCTACGACAGGGGTAATAGAAAGTACTCTTTTCTTGTAGAGCTGAAAGGGGCTGGAGATTTGCAAAAAGCTTTCGAGCAACTTGGCTACACGCTGCATCATCGTTTAGAATACAGAAGAATTGTTGATATATTTGATGCGTCACCCGGCGGCAAAACCAATGAGAAATGTGTGATTGTTTCCAATGGGCAGATTGCAAAACCGGCGCAGGAACGTTTGGAAAACGAGTATGGGGTGAGAGTCAGGAAAATTTTGTACTGCGAAGGCAATTCCAGGATTCCTGATCTCAGGGAAGTGATATGACCTGCATGGAAGATTTTTGACGAGTCTGAACTGTAGTAAATAGTTCGTTATTTCGGAAGCTTGATTGTGTTTAGGTTGGACTCGGTTCATTCTAAAAGCAAAAAACGGCCATTTTAGAGTCATAAAATCAACGAAATCAAACATTTCGAGGGGTCAGACCCCATGGGCAGACGAAAGGTGAGTTCGAGGGGTCAGACCCCACGGGCAATCCTTCGGGATGGGTTGGATGAGGCGGCGGCGTGGTATGTGGAGAAGCTTGGGTAGGCTGTTGGGTTAGTACAATAGCTACGGAATTTTTGAAAGAGCTTCCGTGGGAAGTGTGTGATAAATATGAGATTTGGGAATAGGTAGATGGGCAAGCAAGAAGGATTGAAAAGTGAACTGGATAGTGAGCGTAATCAAAAATCCAGTTTGATGGCAGATATTTTTAAAGTTTTTTCGTCACAAATTGTTGTTATTTTGTTGGGGCTGGTAAATGGGTTTATAGTACCTAAGTGGTTGGGTGTATCTGGTTATGCCGATTATAAAACTTTTTTACTTTATGCCGGTTTGGTAGGTATTCTTCATTTTGGTTTTGCAGATGGTGTGTATTTGAAATATGGAGGGGTGCAACCAAAAAATATAGATATTAAGGATCTATACGAAGAATTCCTGTTTCTTCTTTTTTTTCAAATATTAATTTCTTTGCCTTTTGTTTTTTTTGCTTTGCTTTTTGATGATCCTTTTCTTATTCCGCTTGCTTTGATTATTATTCCGACGAATCTAATAACTTTTTTTGTATTCCTTTATCAGGCAACAGGAAGATTTACTGAATATGCCCGGTATAATATTCTTCGGCCTGTACTAAGATTGTTGCTTGTGCTGGGTGTGTTGTTTGTAGTTGGTTCTCAAAATATCTGGCTTTTAATTTGGGGACAAGTTCTTATAAACTGGATTATGGTTCTTGGACTGTTGCGGTTTTCAAAATTACCTTTTACTTCTTTTTCACCAATACGAATTTTTAAGAATACTAAACACTGGGCTCATATTCAAGTTGGCTGCTTTATCATGCTTGGGAATTTGTCGGGATTACTATTTTATAGTATGGACCGATGGTTTGTGAAATTCTTTCTTTCTAAGGCTGACTTTGCCTATTATTCATTTGCAGTTTCAATGATGGGATTGGTTTTGATATTGATTTCTGCTGTTTCAATGACATTTTATCCTGTACTCAGTAGAAATTTGGGGCAATCAAATGTCGTTGGTCCTATGCGAGATAAGATTTTAGTTTTAGGGGCATTTTCTGCTGGAGCATTTTTTCCGTTTGCATTAATTGTGGATTGGTTTCTTCCAGAATATAGAGATTCTCTTAGGGTGATATCCTTCCTTTTTGCAGGGCTTCCTGCAATTTCTGTAATTAATGTTATTTATGTAAATTCTTATAAAGCAGCCAAGTTGGAAAGGAAGTATTTCTTTCAAGTTCTTTCGATGGTTTTCTGTTCCTGTCTTTTGAATGTAATCGCGATTACTTTCTATCCTTCCGTAGAAATGATTGCTGTAGCTTCGACTGTTGGTTTTTATCTGTGGTTTTTTTCCTATCCAAAATTTCAAAAGGATTCACGACCAACAATTAAAATTATTGCCTTTGTTTTTCTTTTTTTGCTCAACTTTTTTATAACTACGATCTTTTTCCAAAAAAGTATTGGCATAATGATTTTTTTCACCGTCCAAATAATAATATCATGGTGTATTTTTAACGAAGTTTTTGTATGGTTATTTAAAATGATGAATACAATTTTTTTGACACTAAAAAGGCTCCTCGCTATTTCGTGTGGGTAGGGGGAAATTCGAGCTTGCCCCCGAGGAGGTAAATCATGGTGATGAGATTACGAGTTGAACGGTATCCACGGGCTTTAGCTTTTGCTGCTTGAATGAGACT
>NZ_JBSPZA010000066.1:0-3981 GCF_053851535.1 Desulfoplanes sp. PS50
CTCATTCAAGCAGCAAAAGCTAAAGCCCGTGGATACCGTTCAACTCGTAATCTCATCACCATGATTTACCTCCTCGGGGGCAAGCTCGAATTTCCCCCTACCCACACGAAATAGCGAGGAGCCAAATTTTTCTACACTCAATATTCGAACCAATACAACTGGAGAAGCAAAGAGAACAAGATAATTTACAAATCTACATACTATCAGAATAGATGTTTCGCGGGCGATAGAGGACATGTTATTTTAAACTATTGGCAAAAACTAAATTGTTCAATACATTCAAAAGCATCCGGTTATTGCAAATAATATTCGAATAGGCCTGATTTGCTAACGGACACGCGCACTCTCTATTTTTGATAGATTTCCGAACATCTTGTGCCTTTTTTCCATGCCAGATTTTCCAAAAATCATATTCGGTATCGCGTACATTACCCAGAGACTTTGCATAACCCAGGACGCAACAGGGCCATAATTCAGCATGAGGTGTCAGATGAACATTTGATATTCCCGCATAACACGGTATCACCTGTCTGTTTTGTACCGCAATTTTTGCTGCAAGTTCATAATAAACTAATCTCAACGATTCAGTTATTTGCGCCAATCTTTTTTTATTGTTTAAGTTTTGACGTACTTTTTCAGCAAATTTTTTCATTAAATGAGCATATTCGTGCCCTGATGGAGTAATTGGATCACCAATATTAAAAAACTCTTCTCTTTGCTCGGCAATTTCGTTTCTATAACTTTGAACGCCTAAGCCATGTACAAAATCTTCTATTTCATCCAAGCTGTTTTTATTAAAATTTGAAACGACAGTTCCGATTTCAAGATGAAAATTATCATATTCCCTTTGTAGCTCTTTGAGTTCTGTCACTGTAGCCATCAGCCGTTGCCAATTCCCCGGTACACCGCGTATTTCATCATGTTGTTTTCCGATTCCATCGAGTGACGGCTTGATGGTCACAGGTGTCTTCAATTTTTTAGCTTTGAGCATGTCCAGGATAGCGCGTGTTCCCTGGACAACCCTCTTGGTGGCGATGGCGTTTGTTGGTGAATGGATAATGGCCGGCTTGAGGTAGGTGACAGCGGCTTCTACGATTTCAGGCAAATCATCCCGAAGGAACGGTTCACCTCCGCTCAAATTAAAAAAATAGACCTTACTTCCTATGGATTTGAAAATTTTCTTGATTTCATCGAGCCTGAGTTCGTTAGAGGGATCCTGCCATTTATTGGGATATATCTTCCAGATACCACACGTTTTGCATCTGCTTTGACAGCGATTCGTCACCGAAAAGGTAAGGGTTATCGGTCTGATGGGCTTAATGAGTCCATGATATGCCAGCTTGAATCCCAATGTTTTGGGATAAATATGAGTACTGAAATCTTTCGCATTCATGCATGCCTACCAAAGCTTATGTTAGATTTTCTGGGCACAAACGACCATGGATCCACCGAATACAAGGTTGAAAACCGGAATGGCGCCAAAAAATCGATCAAACGGTGCAAGCAATTTGACAAAATCAAAGTTGATCATCCTCCATTCTCTTACTTTGAGTCCAGCCTTTGCCACTTCCCTTGTGAATCTGACAACGCCAAAAGGATTCTCATTATCCCCAATAAAATTCTTCTTCTTGCTCTTGGGTGAGTGGTGCCAGTGATACACGTAGGGATTCCAGCCATTTGTCTCGATACTGAAAAGCAAACCACCCGGTTTCAAAACTCGAGTGATCTCAGACAAGGCGATATGCCGAGCCAAAAAATGATGCAGAACCTGATTATGGGCGATAAGATCAAAGCTATCGTTATGAAACGGGAGGGACTCGATATCTCCTGAAACAAGTGAAATACCTGGGGTTCGTTTTTTGGATAACGTACAGAGGAGCTGATACACAATATCCACACCAACGACATTGAATGACGGAATTTTGTGAAGTTCTCTACCAAGGGTCATCCCACCACATCCCAGATCCAAAACACTGTACTGACCTTCCTCAAAATCAATATATTTTCCCAAAAGTCCAAAGACACGATCCATCTTTTTCTTACCCCATGCAGAGCCACGATAGTTATCGCCTTCACGGGCAAGTTGTGCCAAGTTGATTTTAATTTCTTCTTTCTTATCTTGGGTCATCATGGTAACTCCTGAAGTTTAAAAAAATTATTATAACCCAAAGTGTCAATGTAATTTTTGAGTTATTTCATGCACAGACCGCATCAAAAGCATCGTTAGAATCAAGGAACCAATCGATACAGGAATCATGGTTGAATAAGCCATGCCAATAACCCCATACTGCGGAATCGAAAAACAACTCATGAGTATCTGAAAAACCAGTATAACATATATTATAGTGGTTGCTAGACGTACTTTTCCGATTGAAATGGAAATTGAAGATAATGTTTGGAAAAATGATAGAACACCCATAGATAAGAACAATATCGCCATTACATTTGACAACGAGGAGTAGCCTTTTGGGTAGACAAATCGCAAAATATCATCTGAAAATATCGCAACAAGTAGAGATGAGATCAGGATAAGAGCTGCGAGTGAATACAGACATTTTTTCAATGCGATGACAGTTTGATCGTATTTTGATTCTTTTATAAATCTCGATATTATTGGAATTACTGTCATTGAGTATGCAAAATATATATAATAGGGAATTTTTGAAATTGTAGCAGATGCAGCATAAAATCCCACTATTTCACTTTGTTGAAAAAAATATTTTACAATTATCATATCAATATTCATATATACAGCTATGCCTATCGACATAAAAATCACAGGAATCGCAAATGCAATAATTGGTCGTGATGAGTATCTTTTGGTTTTTGATTTTATATAAATCCTTTTATGTAAAAAAAATGCATTTATAATTCCAGCGATTACAAAACCAGACAAAACACCACATATTTGAAATCCTAGTAAAATAAAAATAACTGCAAATATTATTCTGGTGATAGGATATAATGCTACAAAAAATGATTGCTCTTTAAATCTTTGGCATCCATTCAAATACGACATGAATGAATTATTAAATGTGAATATTGGTATTAAAAACGATGAAATTACTATGGATAAAACAATTGATTTATCTTTCATCAAATATATCCATAGTGGAGTTAAAGATATGTATATAAGAAATATCGTCATACCGAAAATCATATATGCATATTTACCTGCCAGAAATATATCATATGATTCTTTTTTATTATCAGAGATGAATTTTGATATCGATTGTGGAAATCCAAATTGTATGAAAACCATTCCTATTGCGCTGATGTTTAATACTACAGCTAGGTTACCATAAATTATCGGATCATTGAAATAGTAGGCTGAAAATACGTGTAAAACATATGCGCTTCCGACAAAAACTAATCGTGCACCCATAAAATAAAGTGAAGATTTTTGAATGCTCACCTCACACGTTTTTTCATTACACATCGAATTTCCATTCTTTTTTTAAGTCCATATGCAAAACGTCACTCATTGCTTCTACATCCTGCATTCCCGAAATATTGTAACGAGATTTAACCAAAAAATATTTTAAATAACTAAAATAGAAGAAAATATAGCCATTTTCCCTTGCATTTCTCCTCGTTATATGCCATAAAAATGTAACGATGAATCAAGGGGGATTCAGATGGCTATCGTCTATCAAAAAAATAAGAAAAGCGGCATCACATACGTGTATGAGTCCATCTCCTTTTGGGATAAGGAAAAGAAGCAATCTCGCGCCAAGCGTAAATGCATCGGCAAACTGGACCCAGCAACCCAGCAGATCGTACCAACACATAAGAAGCAATCATCTCGACGAGAAAGTCCCGCAACTCAGGTAAAAAGGGGGCCGGTTCCCACCATTGAAGCCTCGCACAGCTTTTATGGTGCCACTCACCTTTTTGATTTGATCGGACAAAAAACAGGCGTTACAAAGGATCTAAAATCGTGCTTTCCAAACACATATAAGCAAATTCTCTCCATAGCTT
>NZ_JBSPZA010000067.1:0-3726 GCF_053851535.1 Desulfoplanes sp. PS50
CGCAAGCTCGCTAAGCATTCACTTTAGCTTTGCATAAGGTCTGCTACAGCTCGCAAGCTCGCTAAGCATTCACTTTAGCTTTGCATAAGGTCTGCTACAGCTCGCAAGCTCGCTAAGCATTCACTTTTCCCGCCTCCCGCCTCCCGTCTCCCTTTTCCCTTTTCCCTTTTCCCGTCTCCCGTCTCCCGTCACTCATCCTCCCCCCCATACTCCCAGCAATACCAATCCGTCCCGAAACAGGATCAGCGCGAAACCAAAGAGAACCAGGCCCAGAAAGCGCATCAGGAACAGATAGCCTCTGCTCGATAAAAAGGCGGTGAATCTGCCGGTAAGCAGGGCCAGGAGGATCTTGGAGCCGACCAGGCAGGCATAGAATCCAAGCAGAAACCCTGCCGATCCCAAAAGGCCGGTTGCATGGGCCCGGACCGTGGTCGGAGCGCCCACCGTGATCCAGAAGAGGTACATGTGCGGATTGGTCAGGTTGGCCAGAAGTCCTTTTTTGAGGGAGCGGGGGCGGATCTCGGTCGGTTCGGTCGCTTTACTGCGGATTTTGAAGCAGTCATAGCCGTAGAACGCGACCACCAGCGAGCCGACCAAAGAGATGATGCCCATGGGGGCGGGATAGGCCTGAATCCAGGAAAGGGCCAGGATGGAGGCCACGAGCACCGGCCCATCGGTCAAAAGGGGTGAGAGGGCCACCTTGATCCCTTCACGGGGACCATGGCGCAGGGTCTGGGTCAGAACCAGGGTCAGCAAGGGACCGGGGGCAAGTCCCGAACCAAGACCCAGGGCCGCGCCGGCAAGGAGATAGCCAAAGGTTTCGGAGATCATGAAGGGGGGTGGTCAGAAGATGAACTCAGGCCGTGATTGAATGTCCAGAATCTTGCTGAATGTCAGGATAGTATCAGGTATACAGGTTGAAAAAGGTAATTTTTAACCTGTATATCGGTAGAATGCAATGGGTGGTGTCCACATGGGAAATGACATCCGCCTGTATGGAGTTCCGTGCCCCCACCCCTATTTTTTCCTAAAATGCTCCAGATATTCCCCGTATCCCTCTTTTTCCAGATCATCCACGAAAATGAACCTAATGGCTGCCGAGTTGATGCAAAAACGCAGTCCCGTGGGTGAGGGGCCGTCGTCAAACACATGGCCCAGATGGCTGTCTGCCTGGCGGCTGCGCACCTCGGTCCGCACGGCGAACAGGGAGCGGTCCTGGCGGGTGACGATGTTTTCGGGCTCAAGAGGCCGGGTGAAGCTCGGCCAGCCCGTGCCGGAATCGAACGTGTCCGTTGAACTGAACAGCGGTTCGCCCGAGGCGATGTCCACATAGATGCCCGCTTCCTTGTTGTCCCAATAGGCGTTGTCAAAGGGCGGTTCGGTCCCGGATTTCTGGGTGACCTCGTATTGAAGCGGGGTGAGCATTGTGCGCAATGTTTTGGGGTCGGGCTTGACGAACCCGGTTGTATTTCCGGATGACGCTGTCTGATCATCAGATGCAGTCGCCGCAATGACAAGAACGGGAATGCAGACAAACAGCATGGTCAGCACCATGGGCAACAGTATTTTCATGATCTTCCTCCGTGGTGAAGGCCAGCTATCCCGTCATGCGGCGTCGGATCTGAAGAATCAGCACGAGAACGACCAGAAGCCAGAGCGTGACATCCCCCCTGCTGTCCGGACCGCCCATGGTACAGCCGCCACCGCCACCACCACCTGATACGGGCACCACTGAAGCGCCGCTGTTGCCGAGCACCTGGGGATCACTGACCGTGCCCGAATCCTTGTTGTCATCGAACCTGCCGTTATCCAGAATCACGGAGTTGACAAAATAGGCCAGGTCTTTTTTTACCCTGTCTCCGGGATCCAGACGCGAACCATCCGCCCTGCTCAGCCACCAGACTCCGTCACTGAATTCACCCGGATCCGAGTAGGTAAAGGGCTCGGGAGCTGTTCGGTTGGAATGGAGTTTGTAGAGCCCCAACGAGGAAACAGGATGATCCGAGTCAAAACGCAGGGGACGGCGCATGGCCACAAGATCGGAACCGCTGGATATGGTCACTGTATATCCGGCCACCTGTCCATACACGGTATCGAGCTCGAGCCTGTAGATATCCCTGATCTCGGCCGGATTTATGGATGAAAAATCCTGTGAATCGATGGTCAGAGCAGGGGGATCGGGCTGCCCGGGAACGGCCCCAAACTGATCTTCGACCAGTTCACCAGTGGTACCGCTGATCACCAGGGCGAAGGGCTGGGGACCCTTGGGAACATTGTAGCCTGAAACCGTTACCGTGTAATCGCCTGACGGCTTGTCAATGGTCACCCCCACAAGATTGTTGACCCGGTCGAACCGTACCGAAGTATTGGCGGAAAAAAACATGGCCGTCACTGCCGGAGTAAACTCTGCGTTTTCCCACCCACCCATGCCGTCACGAACCAGGGTCCGGCCGCTTTCATTGCCTTCCGAGGCCAGAAGACCCATGTATGTGGTATTCTCAAAGGTGAACACAACGACCACGTCGCCCTTACTGACATCTATACCAACAGGCAGGGCGCACTCGCCGTCAGCCCAGGTATGCAGAGTCTTGCTGAACAGGGGGGTGCCTGTGGGATGACCGTTTTCATCGGCGGCAAAGATCTCCACCTCGACCTTGCCGGGCGCATTGTCTTCGTTACCGCCTCCCCAATGCAGGCTGGAGAGCTGCTTGGGATATTTTGTCGGAGTGATGCGCAGGGCGATACGTCGGTCATCGGTCTCCCCGAGTTCAGCGGTTGCGTTATAGTAGGAGACTTGTTCCATACGGTTTTGCGACTTGGCATTGTCGGGATAATAGATGTTTCCGTTCCGGTCCTTGACCATCAGATCGAGGTCATTGACCAGACCGCCATTGGCGCTTTCCGTTGATGGATAATCCGTCCAGGCCAGGGTCACACGCAATGGGGTGTCGTATGTCACTCCGCTGACTGTGTAGGTTTTCTCTTCACCTGTTTTCAGACCGGCACTCATGGAGTACCGCTTGATGAAATACGGCTCATCCGGATAGACGGCCGGAATCAGATCGATCCTCCCCCATCCGGCAACAGGCCCTGGGGTTTTTGAGATTTCCCTGTACACTCCCGTGCCGTACTGACCGGGTTCGATATTTTGAGCCGCATTGATCAGACAGGCCTTGAGCATGGCCGAGGTAGTCGGGGTATCTACCCTGGTCAGATATTCGCGCAGCAGGGCCGCGGTTCCCGAGGCAACAGGGGTGGCCATGCTCGTGCCCCCGGAATAATAGTACCACTTATTGTATGGTCCCCAACCCTCTCCCGCCTGCACCGCGGAACGGGTGGACAGGACATTGGTTCCCGGGGCCACGATGTCCGGCTTGGTGCGACCGTCTGCACACGGTCCGCGTGAGGAGAATGCAGCCATGCCCATGGTGTTGTTGGAGGTCAGATCAGCATCCAGCGGTCCGATTGTATCGTAGAAGATATTCCAGCCATCCTCGGCATATCCGCCGGTCAGTCGCAGATTTTCAGAGGCCCCGACTGTCAGATTGTTCTTGGCCGTACCCGGGATATCGATACTATACTCGACTTTCGGGGTTAGTGATTAGTCGTTAATAGTTTGTTTTTATTGACAAGAAGTCCTTTTTCACCAACGAAACTATCCATATTTTTTTGGACTAGTTCCAAAATGCTTCCAAGGACATTTGCCGGTAAGTTTTCGATTTTATG
>NZ_JBSPZA010000068.1:0-3236 GCF_053851535.1 Desulfoplanes sp. PS50
GAACGTGCCCACATGACCAACGTTGCCCGATCCTCTGGCGTTAATTCTATATGTACTGACCTGCCCATTTCGCCTCCTTGATTTGGAGGCTATGATAGTATAATTATTTAACGGACGCAACACTAGAGCAGGAACGATGTCATAATAAGGAATGTCATGTTTAAGCAGCAAACGCTTCTGGTTGAGGAATGTTATAGAGTTCTCAATTGTCGCAACCTGGGTGAGAGATAAAACTCCAAGAAGCCCGCCTCCGTACTGGGCAGATTCCTCTTTTGCTTTTGTTAAATCGCGTTGAAGATTCATAATATCCTTATTAAGTTCCTGGAGCAAAGAATCTTTATTCGCTGGGGGGACGTAGCTTTTCCCCTCTATTGAATAGGAAAGTGGAATAAACCTCTTGAATCCCGTTTGCTTTTGCTCAAGCATTGATTTTG
The DNA here is from genome assembly GCF_053851535.1 of Desulfoplanes sp. PS50. NCBI lineage: Bacteria > Pseudomonadati > Thermodesulfobacteriota > Desulfovibrionia > Desulfovibrionales > Desulfoplanaceae > Desulfoplanes > Desulfoplanes sp. PS50. Next base: position 435 of record NZ_JBSPZA010000068.1, read on the forward strand.
TTGTTTTTAGCGTTTCCAAACGGACATTTGCCAAAATAGCAAGTAAACCACCTGAGTATTGCAAAATAGTATTTTTAGCATCGTTTATTTCTGTATTTACTGTTTGTATATCGCTATCAATATCTTCTGTTGATGGTATGTTAGAACAACCACATACAAAAAATAATAAAATAAAAATTATTCTTAAGTATTTTTCCATGATAATATCCTCAAAATTCCTCAAAAGCTTTTTTCTCTTTGGCTTTTTTCTCTATTTCTTTTAGATTTGTACTACTATATTCAACGATGCAAGATATGTCGTAATTTTCACCCATAAGCATATTGCTAATTTCCGTATCCTCTGTCTTCCAATTGGAAAAATATATTAAATGGCCGAGACTTATTGCTGTACCCCAATGTGAATAATCATCTTTGTATAAATCGTTTCTCCAAAAAGACTCATCCTTAAAAGGATTCCCATACTTTTTCATTAAAATTTTTTTGAAATCTTCGTAGTCAGTTATGAAGTCGTTCTTGTTGGAGTGAGATTCAACTAGTGCATACCTTGCTCTTGTAAGTTGATTATCGATAAAAAAATAAACAACAAATACGTTTTTTCCGAGGACCGAAGTTTTATAACCTAAGATGCCTTCATCTTCTTTTGCAATTTGCAATGGTTCTGAAGCCTTTACATCCTCAGTTGTCATTCCCCATTTTGTTTTTCTGAAAGTAAAATCTCCAGCAGAGCATATTTCAGAAAATATCATGATGAATAAAATGCTGGTAATAGCCTTTATCTCTGTTTTCATTCTCGCCCTCCTTTGTTTTGCTTAATGTCTAGTCAGACATCTTTTCTTCTTGGCCTGATTCTGTACACCACCCGTATGTCTGACACAAGCTCCTACTGGATTTTTTTATTTTTCATAAGGAATGCTGAAGTTAGAGGAAGTTGGGTATGTTTGAGAAACTTCTTGGGGAGATGGATCGAAAAAAGATCGCTGGCGAGCATGAAGGATGGGCCCCTGATTTGGCATATTGGGCCCCGGGCGGAACCGGTTGGTGGACAGAAAAACATGGACGTTTCCTGCCGTAAGATTCTTTCGACGCAGTTTTTCTCCGGCCCGTACCACATAGGATACCAGGGCTTCATGAAGGCTCTCGATATTATTGCACCCTGCACCAAAAGAATGACATAGCCCCCCAAGCTACGAGTAGTCTTCCCCACAACCGGGAGGGGAGGCGCAGTCCAACTGCCGGGCTTTGAAGGACTTCCCTCCGCAACAGGGATAATGGTTTGGCAGCTGATACCTCTCACGCAATCGCATTTTGCAGTCAGTTTCCGATTCTTCATAATTTGTGCTTATCGAGGTCGGACCTCGCTAGATATTTGAAATATTGTTATAAAGATCCCAAAACAACCCGTTTTCACCGCTTAGAACGGCCATTTTGTCCACTAAACAAGCGATGTAAGAAGGGGGTTGCTCTTTAAGCATATGAACTTGTCAGCCTTGGAAGGTCCTGTTCGTCATGGCTCGGCAAAGGCGTGACATGCTGCTGGGGAACCTTGCTTTGCTTGATGGTCTGATTGACCGTGCAATGCTCGGTTGGCAACGCCTTGTAGATATTTCGTTTGACAAGCCTGCCTGAGAGGCGTTCTCGGAGCTGTCCGACAAATTCATGACTACCCACGGCGATGCTGTCGCTCCAGCAGGGTTGCCTGGAACAACGCTCACTCAAAGCTGTTTTGATCCATCCGGCGTATGTACTGGAGAGGTCCTCGTTTTGTTGCAGACCAAGCAGTGATACGAGTCGATTACGGGCGATGACGCGGTAGCGTTTGCCGGGATTGAGTATCTCATGGTAACCCCCGTGTGGCCACAGGGCGGGATGATCGACGACACCGGCCCTGACCATCTTTACCCGGTGAAATCCTGCTGCAAGCAGGGCCGTAAACGGCATTTCATCGGGTGAAGGTCAATGTACATGAGGCATCGCACAAGATGACTATCCGTGCCCACAGCGGTGGCGTGATACCTGTCTTCCCAGAAGGCTCCCTTTCGATTTTTTCGCGTGTTGTATGCTTGACCGGTTCTTCCGGCAACGAGTTGCATGGATTGCGGCATGACATCTCGTTGTTCATCGCCGTAGGCGAGCAAAAGGATATCACTCCCATGTAATCATGCCGACACTTCTTCGCAACACGATCACTGCATCTCCGATGGTGACCTCCCCATCGGGGCATGAACGATAAGTGCCATTTTCCAGTCGCACTAACGGAGCCACATCGCCCTGATTGCTTGTACCTGTACCGCCACAATTTCCCGAAGCGGCCAGCAGCATCATATCCGTACTTTTTTCCCCGTTATCGTCAGTAACAGTCAGGACAACATCATAAAATCCTGTTTCTAGATTTGTTATATTTGGATTTTGTCCGGTTGTTGTCCTGTTGTAGGCTGAATTTGTTCTATGGGTAAGTTGCCATTCATAGGTTAATGTTGATGAGTCCTGATCAGGGTCGATTGAACCACTTCCGTCAAGGCTTGCAGTATCACAAATAACCTGATTGGTTCCGGCATTTGCGGTCGGTTTGCGATTCATTTCAATAGCGGGCGTATCAGGATGAGGAACGGCTAGAAAGGGCTCGTATTCGATATAACCAGAACAACTTAGATCATCATTTTTATCGAATATCATTGACTCGACTTTCGGAGTTTATTTTGCTTTCAAAATTAGAACAAACATCCTGAAATAACTAATTTTTTACTTGAAGAGATCCTTGTTTTTTAGTATTTCTCTTGTTTCCACGCAATAGAATACAAAAAA
>NZ_JBSPZA010000069.1:0-3081 GCF_053851535.1 Desulfoplanes sp. PS50
CGGCAAATGTCCTTGGAAGCATTTTGGAACTAGTCCAAAAAAATATGGATAGTTTCGTTGGTGAAAAAGGACTTCTTGTCAATAAAAACAAACTATTAACGACTAATCGCTAACCCCGAAAGTCGAGCAGATAAGCTGTAAACCCTTCACTGTGGACGTTCGGTACCCTGCATTTCCATTCTCTGGCGATCATTAGTGCGTGGTTTTCCTTGATTTGTAACGCTATGATAAGCCGCCGGTGCGAAGCGCAGCGTAGTGCCGGTCGGCTTTATCTACTGGTTAGATTGAAGCAGCGCTCGAATGTCCGCCTCATAGGAGGTGTAGTCGCGCCATCCCATGAGGGCTGTACAATTTGATGCGAAGCTTACCAGACTTTTGTTTTTAAGATCGAAAGCCGGATCAGCAAAGGGCTGATTTGTGGTGATCCCATGGCGTTCCGCCAACCGGCGAAAAACTTCCTGGTTTGGCTCTCTTAGTTCCTCATCCTCAAAATGAGTATGCTGGTTTCGAGCGGCATAGATGATCAGGCCAAGAGGAACGTCTCTTGTTTTTCTACCAATGCAAAATCGCACGGCTTTATTGTTTGGTCGAATAACTTCAGCCCAATCTTCTGGGATTGATTCATTTTCTGAATAACACTCAATGGCTTTTGCAGCTACTTGGAGAAGCGCCCCACATAGTATTCCTTGGGCAAAGGTTTCAGATAGGTATTCGCGTTCAGCTTGTCGCCTCTTCTGAATATTAGCGTCGTTTTCTGCTAACCAAGCTTCATGGTTTTTCTGAGAGGACTCCTCGTCCCCATATTCCGAAATAAATATCGGTAGCCTATGCCGCCTGAGAATGCCGGTATATTCATCGATTCCCTCAAAAAGCTTTATGACTGCGCTTGATGTCCGTTTTATATAGTCTTCAGATGTTTCCATGGTTACTCCATCAATCTACCGACAAGCTCACTGACGCCGTGCACGGACTACGCTTGGAAACCCGCGTGGCATACGGCTTCTGGTGAAGCGTTTGGTTCGGGAATTCGGCAAGATCAATCTTACCTTACTCGAAACAGCCTATCTGGACAGTATAGCGGATTGCCTTTTCTACAATATCTGCCGTTACTATCGTTTTTTCCGAATTATTAGCGAAATAGGTGATATTATGTGTATCTAAAAACAACTGTAGAGTTTGCGACTTTATTGCAAAATTAACATTTTGAGGAATTGAGCCTGAAGCTTTTAGGGTCGCAATTTCATTCAACTTCGCAGAAACAACGCCTACTATATTCCCACTTTTGTCAAGGAGTGGACCACCCGAATTCCCGGGTTGAACTGGTGCTGTTATTTGTAGGATGTTGGAATCGTCTGCAATCCCAGTCATGGAGCTTATATTGCCTATTGTTACTTTTGCGGACTCCCCAAGAATCTGACCCAAGGGGTATCCAATTGCAATTATGTCATCACCGGATCGCAACCCAGATTCGGACCTAAAATAGCCGAACGAATTTTGAGGTGGTTGTGTATCGACAGCCAGAAGAGCCAAGTCGTTTGTTTTATCTGTGAATATTACTTCAGCTTTGGAACTAAAAAAAGGATTCTTCACCTCAATTGACCGACAACCCATAACCACATGGTAATTGGTAATGATGTTTCCTTTTTTATTTACGATGAATCCAGTACCTGACCTCGCCTTCGCTTCATACTTCTTATTAGGAGTGCGGGGGACATTATTATTGCTCGAAGATTCGATTCTTTTAAGAATCGCCCATACTCTGCGGTCAGTGTTCACGGGTAACTGTTGGGCTGTGATTATTTGTGAGTCATAATACCCTTCCTTTTTGAATTGATAATACCAGGTCAACCAACTTGGTTGATAACCGGTGAAATATTCAGTAAAGGGTGTTGTACCCAGAAATTGCATTTGAACAGGCGTTGCTCCAGCATATATTTTAGCCCCTGAGGGGTCTGATTCAAAATGGCACTTAATCGTACTAGAGCAGCTCTGTGTCAGGACTAAGATGATAAATAATATTAGCGAAGTCTTCGGAAAGCGATTAAACATATTTTCCCCATTTCAACATGTCTTTTTTCAATCTATTCGGACAATATCCAGCTCGCATTCAGAGGTTCTGGGACAATTTTCAAAATACGCAACTCTGCAATTTCCTTTCTCTGCCCATTGTTTAATTGTCTAACGGACTTTCTCTGGTATCTTGTATCCAAAAATGATCCCAGTTAAAAGCTCGATAGGGAAACGGTACTCTTTTCGTACATCCAGTCTTTCGATTTTGTCAGGATGACACGCTCCATTTGTTCTTCTTTACTTCTATCTATAGGTATTTCTGTATAATTCTTGTATTTTACTGGCTGTACTTCGCCGAAAAAATACAATTATCGGAACCATCAAATTCAAACCAAATGTCAGTCTCGACTTTCAGGCTTAATCACTCAAAAATCATCAAAAATACTATAATATCAATTAATTACGCTTTGGCTTTTTGTAAGACCCCATTTTGTATTTTGTAGCCTATGGCAGCGAGGATAGCTGTTTGTTCAGGGTCTGGTTCTTCAAGCATTCTGGCGGGTTTTCTTTTGCCACTGTGCCAGCATAAGCAGCTATTCAGGTTTCGCATGGACTGCATGGCACTGTCGGGACTGCATGCGACTCCTGCACGGTTCAGCCAAAGTGTAGCCAGGCGGAGGTACGTCAGGGCCACTATGCATGAGAATATGTGGCAGCGAATCTTCGAGTCGGTCCAATGCCACATGGGGCGAAAGTTTCCGAATTCACCAGCTTTTGTCTGCCTGAAGGCATTTTCCACCTGATATCGATCAAGGCTGGCCCTGACGATATCATCCGTGGATAAATCGTGATATGATGTCACAATGATATTTTTTCCGAACTTGGCGATGTGTTTGCTTATCCGGTAATGATTTTTACGAAAATACAGCTGGAGTCTTTGGTTTGAGACCCTGAAATCAAGATCATAGAGATCCTTGGGAAGGTAGAGAGAGCCACAGAGTTCTTTGTAGCGTTGCTGGATCAGATGCTTGGAGCCCCATCTTTTTTGCCCGCCGCGCACCTTTGATCTGA
>NZ_JBSPZA010000070.1:0-2753 GCF_053851535.1 Desulfoplanes sp. PS50
TCGGCCGGGAATTGGTCGGGCAGGATATTTTCATATACGATCAGCAGGAAACAGGAGGATTGCGCGGTGAGCGATACACGCAAGGAGGAACAGGTTCAATACGTCCCTGTCCAGATGATGCCCATGGGGGGTGAGGAGGACGAAATAGATCTGCTGGAGCTGTGGCGGATTCTGCTGAAAGGGAAATGGATCATTGCCGGGGTGACCCTGTGTTGTGTTCTTGCCGGAGTCGGTTACGCTCTGCTGACAACGCCTGTGTACAAGATCGAAACCTATTTGTTGCCGCCGACATCTCAGGATATCGAGGAACTGAACATCGAGGAGATGGAAGGGTCTCGATATGATCCGCAAACCGTATATGAGCTGTTTCTTGAGAATCTTCGTTCCCGCGAGATCCGCAACCAGTTTTTCAACGCGGACACCGGGAGCGATTCCATGACCAGCCGCGGTATGGGTGGGGCGAACCAGGTTTTCGTGGTCGAAAAGATCGGTGACAAGCGATCCAAGGAAAATCGCGCCTTTTCCCTCTCCCTGACACGTAGTGATCCCGAGCGGGCGGCACAGTTGACAAATGCCTTTGCCGCCTTTGCCATGGAACAGACTGCAACCGACATACTTGGAGCCCTCATGTCCATGAAGACAAGCCGAATGGACAGTTTGAAGGCACGCATCGCCGGAAAACGCACCGTTGCCTTGCAAAAGCGCCAGGACGAAATCGCCCGCCTTGAAGAATCTCTTGAAATCGCCCGTACCTTACGGATTACTGATGACAAGTTTTCAGGAAGCGCCATCCAACCGGCCGCCATATACAATATCGGGGTATCCTATTTGCGTGGAACCAAATCCCTGGAGGCACAGATAGCTGCCTTGAAGAATCGAAAAACCGACGACCCGCACATCGAGGGACTCAGAGAACTGCAGGAAGAACTCGACCTCCTCGCCTCCATTGAAATCGATCCGGGAAAGATCAGGGTAGCCCGCATCGATCAGCCCGCTTTTGTCCCCCAAAGTCCCATCAAGCCCAAGAAAAATCTCATTGTCGCCCTGAGCACTGTCGGCGGCCTGTTTGTGGGGATCTTCGCGGTTTTCTTTGTGAACTTTGTGAGAAATGCACAACGCAAAGAAGAGGACATCGCCGCCTGAACAAAAATACAAATTCATGCGCACAACAGAGGGGATGGCCGAAACCGGTCATCCCCTTTTGCCTGTTTGGCTCAATGTGAACCCGAGCAAGTGAACATTGGCAGCACCCGCAACAAGTTGATTCACCTGCGGCATGCTAGAAAAATGAGAACCCGGAGAATGCTCCTGCCCTCTCATTTTTCGATTTCCTTGACGAAGGATAAAAAACTGGGAAGTGAAAACAAACATCCTTTGCCGGACCGGAAGACATCCTTCGTTCAGAGCGCCAAGCCTGAAATACCTGTCATGCCCATACCGACCATCCATCAGTTTGCCGCTCTCGAAACTTTCACGGCATGACAAAGGACCTGGCAGGCTAGCATAGCGGCCGGGCAGCAGGGCAAAAGACAATCTTTCTTCCCCTTTCAATGATTTCTTAAAGGAATCGAGCGAAATGGCACAGGGCATGATCAAAAGTGCGAATCTCTGATCAAGTCTAAATTGCTACAGATTAGTCCAGACAGTTCCATCCAGGCCAATGATAAACACACGACTTTTTTCTCTCCTCGGAGTATTTCACATGAAGGACACATGGCTGCGCCACATGACCTCCTCCATCCAAAGTAACAAACTCCGGGGACAACTCGTACGTGGAGCGATGGGGGTAGGGGGGTGTAAACTCCTGGCACTTCCATTGAGCGTAGCGACCTCCATCTTACTGGCCCGCGGATTGGGACCGGAGGGCTATGGACAATATGCACTTGTAATTGCACTGATCACGACGTTGTCCATCCCTTTGGCACCGGCCTTGATGCAGCTCACCACCCGGGAAACGGCTCGAATACATGCTGACAGAAAAGATCAAATCCAGTCGCTTTTGCTTTGGGCCAATCGCCACACCTTGCTGGGAAGTGTTTTCGCCATCATCATCGTGGGGGCGATTGCGCTTCTGATGGCGGATTGGCGAGCAGATGACCCCTGGACGTTGTTGTTGCCCGGTCTTTTCGCCTTGCCGTTACTCGGGCTCAATGCCGTGCGTTCAGGCATCCTGGCTGGATTACGTCATCTGGCTCTGAGCCAACTCCCCGAACTGTTTGTTCGTCCGCTGACACTGTTGATTATTGCCGCGATGTTATTGGTCACGGATCTCCTCAACCCTTTGACCGCCCTGACTGCGTTTATCGCAGGGGCTGCATTGGCATACATGTCCGGGACACTGCTGCTGCAAAGGAAGCTCCCCGATCGCAGAGGTGCCGTATCCTTAAAGGATATTCCACAGAACAGGGAGTGGATGCGTTCCTGGATGCCCTTTACCTTGCTGGTAACGGCTAGCACGCTGAATGGCCAAGTCGGGATCATCTTGCTCGGATGGCTGAGTAATGATGTTCAGGTAGCTGCCATGCAGGTAGCTGAACGCGGGGCCATGATGGTGAATCTTTCCCTCGCTTTAGTAAATATCTCGACTTTCGGAGTTTATTTTGCTTTCAAAATTAGAACAAACATGCTGAAATAACTAATTTTTTACTTGAAGAGATCCTTGTTTTTTAGTATTTCTCTTGTTTCCACGCAATAGAATACAAAAAACAAGGATCTCAAATGCAAGATACGATTAAACCTATCGATTTGCAAGT
>NZ_JBSPZA010000071.1:0-2670 GCF_053851535.1 Desulfoplanes sp. PS50
TCGAGGGAGGCCAGGGTCTCGAGCCAGGCCCGGGTCTTGAGCCCGCAGTCCGGGTTGACCCAGAGCCTGTGGGCGGGGATGACCTCGAGCGCCTTGCGCAGGAGCGAGTATATCTCGTCCTCGCCCGGCACGCGCGGGCTGTGGATGTCGTACACGCCGGGGCCGATCTCCGCAGGATAGTCGTAGGCGGTGAAGGCGTCGAGCAGCTCCATGCCGCTGCGGCTGGCCTCGATGCTGATGACGTCCGCGTCCATCTCGGCGATGGCTTGCATGATGGCGTTGAACTCGCTGTAGCACATGTGCGAGTGGATCTGGGTGTCGTCCCTGACGCCGCCCGCGGCCAGCCTGAAGCAGTCCACGGCCCAGCGCAGATACGCCTGCTGGTCGGCCTGTCTGATGGGCATGCCCTCGCGCAGGGCCGCCTCGTCGATCTGGATGATGGGGATGCCTGCCGCTTCCAGGTCAAGGGCTTCGTCCCGGATGGCCAGGGCGATCTGGCGGCAGACCTCGTCGCGGGGCAGGTCGTTGCGCACAAAGCTCCAGCACAGGATGGTCACCGGTCCGGTGAGCATGCCCTTCATGGGCTTTTCCGTCAGGCCCTGGGCGTACAAGGCCCAGTCCACGGTCATCTTTTCCGGACGGGAGACATCGCCGTGGATGATGGGCGGCTTGACGCACCGGCTGCCGTAGCTCTGGACCCATCCGTTCTGCGTGAAGCAGAACCCCTTGAGCTGCTGGCCGAAGTACTCGACCATGTCGTTGCGCTCCGGCTCGCCGTGAACCAGCACGTCAAGCCCCAGCTCCTCCTGGCGGGCGACCGCCTCGGCGATGTGGCGTTTCATGATCCCGACATAGTCGGCCGTGCCGAGTCCGCCCTGCCTGAACAGCTGCCGCGCCTTGCGGATTTCAGCGGTCTGGGGATAGGAGCCGATGGTCGTGGTCGGGAACAGGGGGAGATGCAGCCGCGCCCGTTGCCCGACGGATCGTTGCGCAAAGGGCGAGGTCCGGTCGTACATCGACGGCGTGACGGACAGGACTCGCTCGCGGACCTGCCGGTCCACCACGTCGCGGTGGGCCCCCTTGGCATGCAGCGACTCCTTGTTGCCGGCGAAAAGAGCGGGTTTTTCAGCTCCGGTGGCGGCCTCCCGCAGGGCTGCGGTCTCTTGGCATTTCTGCACGGCAAAGGCCATCCACCGCTTCAGTTCCGGGTCCAGGGCGGTCTCGCCTGTCACGTCCACAGGGGAGTGGAGCAGGGAGCAGCTCGATCCGACCATGACCCGTGAGGGGTTCAACTGCTGGCAGACCGCGTTCACCGTGCGGAGCGCGGTCTCCAAATCGGTTTTCCAGACGTTGCGGCCATCCACCAGGCCCAGGGAGAGGGTGCAGTGGCCGGGCAGTTTGGCCAGGATATCGCGCAATTGTCCGGGCGCCCGGACGAGATCCACGTGCAGGCCGTCCACGGGCAGGGACAGGGCCAGGTCGAGGTTGTCTCCCAGGGCGCCGAAATACGTGGCCAGGAGCAGCCTGGAGCTCAGGACCGCCTTCCGGATCCGGGCATAGGCCAGGCTGAAGGCCTGTCCCGCCTCCTGCGCGAGGTCGGTGCACAGGGCCGGCTCGTCCAGCTGGATCCAGGCGCACTGGCCGTCGAGTTCCCTGAGGATGTCGCAATAGGCGGCGACCAGCGCGTCGAGGTGCGCCCAGCGGTCGCAGCCCCGGGTTTCCTTGGCCAGCAGGAGGAAGGTGACCGGCCCGACCAGGACCGGCTTGGGCGAAAGCCCCTGCGCCCTGGCCGACAGGACGGCCTTGAGCAGGGCGGAGCCGGTCTTGGCAAAGGTGGTGTCCGGGGACAGCTCCGGGACGATGTAGTGGTAGTTGGTGTCAAACCACTTGGTCATCTCCATGGCCGGGATGCCTCTGTCGGCATCGCCCCGGGCCATGTGAAAGTACGTGTCCAGACCGACCTCGCCATCTTCCCCGCCATCTTCCCCGCCTTCTTCCCCGCCACCTTCCTTGACACCGTGCCAGCCAAAACGCGGCGGAACCGCGCCCAGCATGGCCACGGTGTCGAGGACGTGGTCGTACAGGGAGAAGTCGCCCACAGGGACGAGGTCAAGCCCTGCGTCGGCCTGGATGGCCCAGTGCCGATCCCTGAGGGCGTCGGCAGTGGCGGCGAGTTCCGCTTTCGCGGTTTCGCCCCGCCAGAATTTTTCCAAGGCCCATTTGAGCTCCCGGTCGATCCCCATGCGGGGAAACCCCAAAATGTGCGCGTGCATGTCTACTCCATGGTTATGGGTGAAAGACAGGGAGCGCCCCCGAAAGCAGCGGCGGAAGAACCAGGAGCGGCGACGCCGTCCGTTTGTACTTGCAACACCAGCCCGCTCGCGAGGCTGTCCGCGCTCCGGCAAGACGTCTTCTGGCTCCCGGCCCCATGGTGTTGAATCCCTTCCCTGATCCGGTGGTCATCAACGGGTTTTGCCGGTTACAGCGGCGCGTCCGCAGCGGCTTTTCACCGCTTTCCGTTTCTTGCCAAATCCGTATATCAAGATTGATTGATATTTAATCCCAGCGCCAATGGCAAGGCTTTTTCCGCATTGGGGTTGGCTGCGCCAATGGCGGGCAGGCCCGGATCGCGAGCCTCGGTGCTGCAACGGCTCGGGAGGGCCGGCCGTA
>NZ_JBSPZA010000072.1:0-2098 GCF_053851535.1 Desulfoplanes sp. PS50
GTTTGCCCGGCAAAGCCGGGTCCCCGTCCGCTTGCAAGAAAGCGGAGATGCCCCGTCTGAGGGGAAATCAATCCGAATCGCAAGGGCGTTTCTGGTAACGGAAGGGTCTGAAGGAAGCGATAGGAAGTGAATGGTACATAGCGTAAGCGAACCTGATTCGGCTCATGTAGTGGGCAAGCCTGCGAAATAGGGCAAAGCCCAATACTCAGACAGACTGCTTGAGTGCTTGAGGATGCGATCATTCACAGGGACCGGTCATTAACCGGGGAAGCCCTGTAGAGTTCCCTTTGTTGGGATATTGCCGGACGAGAGGAGACTCGAGGAAGGCGAGATGCTTTGCAGGGTGGCAGATGAGCCCGTAGTAGTGATGAAGTTTCCGCCTGTGAAACCCGGTAACGGTGTGGAGGAGAAAACGGAAACGACCTGCAGCCAGGACTGCGGGGGCTGCTGGAGAGCCAAAAGCGCCGGCAGTTGCGAAGGGGTAAAGTTCTATCGAAAGTTTCGGAAACGTGCTGGAAAGGTGGACGGAGAACAAGCCGCCTGACGAGGCGGGCACGCGTGGTTGAGGTCTCCCTGGGAACAGGAATCTTCACGTAACGCTGCTCTCATCGGAGTAGACAAGGGTCCTGGTTGTACATTGCCGGAAACGGCTAGAAGGCGATCATTCTTTGTTGAAGAACCGAAACGTCACACCCCGAGGAACGGTAGAAGAAGCGAAGCAGAGGAAGGAATGAAACAACGAATCTGGTACAGCCTTTACGGTAAACTCCTTGATTATGAATTTCTCAAGGACGCTTTCCGGAAAGTAAAATCGGCGAATGGAGCTCCCGGCATAGACGGGCAGTCCTGCAAAGATTTTGCCTTTGTACTGGACAAGGAGATTCTATCCCTTCTGAAGGAACTGACCGAGAAGACCTACCGGCCTTTTCCGGTGAAGCGGGTAGAGATCCCGAAACCGGATGGGGGCATTCGTAAGATAGGCATCCCGACAGTTCGCGACCGAGTGGTCCAGCAGGCAGTGAGGCATATCCTGGAACCACTATTTGATCCGTGGTTTCACCCGTCCAATTATGGGTACCGGCCGAATATGGGTGCTCACAATGCCATAGCCAAGGCAACGGCGTTCATGCGTACATATGGACTGAACTGGGTAGTGGATATGGATTTGAGCAAGTGCTTTGATACATTGGATCATGACCTTATCATCCGTGGAGTACGGACACGGGTGGCAGATGGCAGTATCCTTCGTCTGATCAAGATGTTCCTTGAAAGCGGGGTGATGCTCTCCGGAGAATTGGAACCGACTCTTGTCGGCAGTCCTCAAGGAGGGGTCATCAGTCCCCTGCTGGCAAACATTTACCTGGATAATTTTGACCAGTTTATGAAAAGCCGGGGACATCGGATCGTACGTTATGCAGATGACATCGTGATCTTCAAGGCGAGCAAATCCGGTGCAGAGAACGCGTTGCGGATAGCCAGCGAGTATCTTGAAAACCAACTGAAGCTTACGGTCAACCAGAAGAAGACTCAGATAACGAGTCTTTCGAACGGGTTATCCTATCTTGGAGTGGTTATATATCCCGGATATACGCGGATACAGGCCAAAAGACTTCGGACGTTCAAGAGAAAAGTCAGAGCATGCACACGGCGGAACTCACCGGTGAATCTGAAAAAGATCCTTGACGATCTGAACCCGCTGCTTCGTGGTTTCGCCAATTATTTCAAAGTGGCGAATTGCACAAGCGTGTTCGGTGTGCTGATGGCATGGGTACGCAGGCGATTACGGGCCGTCCAGATGTCATTGTGGAAGAAACCACGTAAACTCCATCGACGACTCAGGCAACTGGGCTATAAAGGGGAGTTTAAATACGTCAAGATGGCTTCATGGAGAAATGCTGCCTGCCAATACAGCCATTGGGCAATGCCCAACATTTGGTTTGTCGGGCTCGGACTCTATGGGATGGATAAGGTCAAAACAGGCGAGCTTCCCCCGATAAATCGGGGATAAGAGAGAACAGGAGCCGTGTACGAGGCCCGTACGCACGGTTCTGTGAGAGGGATGAAGCAGAGTTGATCGCTCTGCTTCACCCTACTCGAT
>NZ_JBSPZA010000073.1:0-2084 GCF_053851535.1 Desulfoplanes sp. PS50
GTAGTCATGAATTTGTCGGACAGATCAGAGAACGCCTCACCGGTAGACTGGCTAAACGAAATATCTACAAGGCGTTGCCAATAGAGCATTGCACGGACAATCAGGCCATCCAGCAAAGCAAGATCCCCCAGCAGCATGCCACGCCTTTGCCAGGCCATGACGAACAGGACCTTCCAAGGCTGACAAGTTCATGTATGCTTAAAGAGCAACCCCCTCCTTACATCGTTTGTTTAGAGGGCAAAATGGCCGTTCTAAACGGTGAAAGCGGGTTGTTTTGGGATCTTTATAACAATATTTCAAGTATCTAGCGAGGTCCGGCCCCGATAAAACTGTATGCTCGCTCCATTTCAGCATCAATGAGTTTTTTTTCGAGCTCCTTGATCTTGCGCTGTTCCTCGGAGAGCGATTGATTGCCCCTCCCAGGAAATGCGAGATTTTCTTGTTTTTGTAATTCTTTACGCCATCGGTAAATGAGATCAGCTCGAATGCCCAAGCTTTTGGCAACATCGCTGACTCGCCGGTCCGGATCCTCAGCTAGCATTACCGCATTACGCTTGAATTCCGGATCATAAATTCTACGTGTGTGCTCATCCACTCCTCCTGTTTGATTGTCAGGATAGTGGCTTAACTTCGAGTACACAAGTTTGTAGCAGGATCAAAGTTCCCCCTTCTGCTCAAGGTAAACGAGAAGCCAATCCGGTTCGATGTGGGCATCCCAAAAAGGCAACCAGTTACCCTTGAGTGGATGGCCTGATAGGAATCCGGTACATCTTGCTCTTCGATCAAAAGAGTGAGTAGCCGCCGGAGTTTCTTCATGCCTTTGCCACGCTTTTGCATCTTCTTGACATCTTTGCGGAATTTTGAAGAATCAACGGGCGTCAGCATGACTCATATCCCCAGGTTCTCAAAGAGCTCCTCCTTGGTCCCACTTCGTACCCCCTTCCCCGCACCCAGTTCATCCATGGCCTCGAGGGTCTCGTCGTTCGGTCGCATAAAATAACTCGGAACAGCATGGAACAGGGTCGCCAGAGTCTGAGCATGTTTGTAGGGGATGTTCCTCCTATCCCTTTCAAATTCGGAAATGTGACTCTGCGGAATCCCCAATGCGTCAGCAACCTGTTTCTGGGTCAACCCGGCCCTCTGGCGCAACCCTTTGAGCATCTTTCCTCCCCGCTCCAAAGACGGGATGGGATCGGCATTCAGATCGACAGATGATTCGGACATCACCTGTCCACCAAGCTTGGTTATCAGTTCCGTTAGCAGCCCCAGGCAATCCGGGGGAACAGCTATGTGTGCATGGGGCATTTTTTGTGCTTGCATGATGGCCCTCCTTGATATTGAGATATAATATCTCAAACCATCTCATTGTCAACCGTGCTGATCACGACGAACTCCAGACTCATCCGAAAAAGGCGATCACAAACCAAATGTTCTGGCCCTTTTGGAAAGATTCTCCTCATCCAGGGCCATTCCCGATTTTTTTGCCAAAAGGCAACATATATCATGGATGTCCCAATTTTTCTCTACACCATAGCAGTGCGCCCCGTGCGACACCGTACCAATCGATGGGGCATCAGCCGTCAGCCGCAAAACGCGATACTGATCATACACCGACTAGTTGCGTGCAACTTAATGATGAGGTAAAATGCATGCCGTAAAGCGGTCCCGTTTCTAGGGGGAACGCGCGATGAGTGGCAATCTGGAGGAGCAATCATGAAGGCTTATCGGATCCGGCATGGCGGACAGATCGACGGGCTGCAGTTGGAAGACATCGTCGAGCGCCCGCTCGCGCCGTACGAAGTACGCGTCAGGGTGCGTGCTGTGTCGCTCAACTATCGCGATCTGGTGGTCGCCAAGGGGATAGATCCGACAACGGTAGATCGCCCAGTCACTCCCTGTTCCGATGGCGCGGGAGATGTCATCGCGGTCGGTTCGATGGTTCGCCGGGTCAAGCCAGGTTTTATCGGGGTCGGACCAAGATAACATCTCAAAATTGTTATCAATAACCGTTCAAAAGCGGCCGTTTTCGGCCTTAAAACCACGTTTTTGACCCCAAAATCGTCCATCTAAGGTAATAAATTTTC
>NZ_JBSPZA010000074.1:0-2072 GCF_053851535.1 Desulfoplanes sp. PS50
TGCCTCGCCTTCCGCCCTGACTCAACGCATGCGCAACGCCGGCCATCCATCGCATGCGGGCAGGCGGGGCGGGATTGCCCGTGGCCGAATATGGCCTTGCGCTTCACCGGGGATTTGACTAGTCTCAAAAAAGTCCAGATGTCCTTCAGGTGGCCGAAAGGCCATAACAGGGAATCCGGTGCAAAGCCGGAGCGGTCCCGCCGCTGTAATCCCCCACGAGAAGGTCCGGTCCAATGAGCCACTGCCGCAAGGCGGGAAGGCGGGCCGGGCGGGGAGAGCCAGAAGACCTACCTGAAGCGTTTCCTGCCGGATGCGGATCGCGGAACCCGCATGCGGACAAGAATGAATCTACCCGACAACCGTCGCCTGGGTTCGCGGTGCTGCCGCGAAACCGTGCTTTGGCGACAGCGCAGGCAGTTCCGCCGCAGCCGCCAAGGCGCAGCGCGGCCTTCCGCATTTTCTGCCTGCAAGAGAACCCAATGCCCAGCAAAATCCTCAAACGCGACGGATGCATCGAGACCTGGTCCACCAAGCGCATCGGCAACGCCATCTTCAAGGCCCTGAACAGCAGCGGCATCAAGGACCCCCTGCTGGCCGACCGGCTGGCCGGCAAGGTGGAAAAAAAGCTGACGGGCATCGACATCCCCGAGCAGGAGCAGGTCCAGGACATGGTCCAGCAGGTGCTCATGGAGGCCCGGCTTTACAAGGTGGCCGAGCGGTATATCATCTACCGCGAGAAACGCCGCGAGCTGCGCTCCCAGAACGAGGCGTTCCTGGACATCGCCGCAGTGACCGACAGCTACCTGAACAACGTGGACTGGCGCGTCAACGAGAACTCCAACATGACCCACTCCTACCAGGGGCTCATCCTGCACATGGCCGGCTCGGTCCAGGCCCGGTACATGCTTGAGAAGTACCCCGAGGAAGTGCGCCTGGCCCACACCCACGGCTACTTCCACATCCACGACCTCTCCTTCGGCCTGGCCGGATACTGCTCGGGCTGGTCCCTGCGCGACCTGCTGCTCGAAGGGTTCAACCTGCGCGACCGCTGCTCGTCCACCCCGGCCAGGCACTTTGACGCGGCCTGCGGCCAGATGGTCAACTTCCTGGGCACCCTGCAGAACGAATGGGCTGGCGCGCAGGCCTTCAACAACGTGGACACCTACCTGGCCCCGTTCGTCCGCCACGACGCCTTGAGCTACCACGACGTCAAGCAGCAGATCCAGAAGCTGCTCCACAACCTCAACGCCACCTCGCGCTGGGGCGGCCAGTCGCCGTTCACCAACTTCACCTTCGACTTCGCGCCCCCGGCGCACATCGCCAAGGAGCCGGTGATCCTCGGCGGACAGCTCCAGGACGCCACCTACGGCGAATACGCCGAGGAGATGGCCATGATCAACCGGGCCTTCCTGGAGGTCATGCTCGAAGGCGACGCGGACGGCCGCATCTTCTCCTTTCCCATCCCCACCTACAACGTGACCAAGGACTTCCCCTGGGATTCCGAGGAGGGCAGGCTGCTCCTCAAGATGACCGCCAAGTACGGGGCGCCCTACTTCCAGAACTTCATCAACTCGGACCTGAACCCCGAGGACGTGCGCTCCATGTGCTGCCGGCTGCAGATGGACCTGCGCGAGATCCGCAAGAAGACCGGCGGCCTGTTCGGCGCGGGCGATCTGACCGGCTCCATCGGCGTGGTCACCCTGAACCTGCCCAAGCTGGCCTACCTGGCCCACAACGAGGAGGACTTCATGGACCTGGTCACCGAGTATGCCCGGCTGGCCTCGGAGTCTCTCGAATTCAAGCGCAAGGTGGTCCAGAAGAACCTGGACGCGGGCATGTTCCCCTTCTCGCGGCGCTACCTCAAAAACGGGTTCAAGGGCCATTTCTCGACCATCGGCCTCATCGGCGGCCACGAGGCCTGCGTCAACCTGCTCGGCAAGAAGGATGGGAGATGGGACAGGCAAATAATGTTGGTCATCCCTCTTCAACCCTGCTAAACGAAACCCATCCCATACCCGCATCCACTCCCCCAAACCGGAGGTCCCTATGCCCCGCATTCCCCGGCTGCTCGT
>NZ_JBSPZA010000075.1:0-2064 GCF_053851535.1 Desulfoplanes sp. PS50
TGATCAAGCAGATAATGGCATATATTCGCAACTATAACGAGCTGTGGGCCAAGCCTTTTAAGTGGACTTACACCGGGAAGCCACTGACTAAATAACGGTATAGAAATTTAGCGGACGCAACACTAGCGAATGGCGTTTACTAATTTTATCTACAAGTGAAGTAACGTTAGCAGATAAAATAAGAGAGGATGGGAAAAATATTATGGGAGGCCAATCGGTTCGAATACTAGATATTCCAGCAGATGCCGGTAAAGGGATGGGAATATTTGAAGATATCCACGATGCTGAAAATCCCGGTGAATTTTCAAGACGCCTACAAGCTGCATCGAATAGCTACTATGGTACACCATTGCATCATTATTTGGATTATGTTGCTACCAATAAACAAAAAATTCTTGAATTTATCAATCATACGGCCAAACTTTTTACCGACAGATACCTCCCTCAAAATTCTTGCGGCCAAGTTCATCGTGCATTCGCTCGTTATGCTTTGGTTGCGGCAGCTGGCGAGTTGGCAATTTCCCAAGAGATACTACCCTGGCCAGAAGGATCCGCGATCGAAGCGACAAAGTCATGCATGAATGCGTGGCTGGCACGACGCGGGGGAACGGAGTCACTTGAAATACAGAATGGACTTGCCCAGGTCCGTCAATTTTTCCAAGTTCATGGAGCTACTCGATTTGAACGACTTGGGGAAGATTCCTACGGTAAAATTTACAATCGTGCTGGATACTCGATCAAAAAAAACAATGAAAGATTATTCCTAGTTTTCCCTGAAGTTTTCAAAAATGAAATTTGTAAGGGTTTCAACCATACAAAAATTTGCCAAGCCGCCATCGCGAAACACTGGATTAAACCCCAACATCCCCATCATACGCAGAGACTCAGAAATCCCAATGGCCGATTTTACGTTTTTACCAATTCAGTAATTTGTGGGGACACTGGGGACACTGGGGACAGCGTTGTAGAATCGGCATCAGAGTCGTCCCCAGTGTAAATTTTTAAACTGGGGACAGTGGGGACACCCGTTTAAACAACGCAAGCGTCCCCACTGTCCCCACCCAAAGAATCAAAATTGGGGACAATGAAAAGTCCCGGCAGGCAAGGATGTCCCCACTGTCCCCACTGTCCCCACTGTCCCCATGAAAAAAATTGCTACCTTGTTGCTTCTTGAACTCATTTCAGAAAATAAAGGTTCAAATTTAAAGAGCCGGGGAATGAAATTTTCCCCGGCTCAAATGCTTTGTTTTGGAATTTTCCTGGTTATTCTGATTATGCCAGTTCGGGTTTTACGCCTTTATGGCCGAGTCTGGCATGCGAAACCAAAGCAACCAGGGTACGGGGCTTCACTGCGTTCCGTAGCTTTGACTACCCTAGCCTCGCATGCCCGTGAGCATTAGTAACGACGAGGGAAGCGCGACTTCCGCTCTAGCTCAGAAAGCCCCCCCTCGCTGCTGCTTGATTTTTGATTACCCACGGAAAACAGCGAGGAGGCATTTTTCTCAATCGAAATACAAAATTTTCATATACCAAATGAATAAAAAATTAATGATTTATAAATGTCCATATTTATTTTTAAAGTCCAAAGAGAAATCATTCAAATATATTTATATTATCATCTAAAGTTGATTATACTTTTGGCTTTATATTTTGAAATAATATATTTAAAGAAATATAAATATT
This sequence comes from Desulfoplanes sp. PS50, assembly GCF_053851535.1. Taxonomy (NCBI): domain Bacteria; kingdom Pseudomonadati; phylum Thermodesulfobacteriota; class Desulfovibrionia; order Desulfovibrionales; family Desulfoplanaceae; genus Desulfoplanes; species Desulfoplanes sp. PS50. The sequence goes on from NZ_JBSPZA010000075.1 coordinate 1,684, forward strand.
ATATTTTTCAAACATTGTATTGACATAAAAAAATTAGTACATATTTTATTAGAATCGATATTTCTTTAAAATAGGAGTTTATCTATGAGTATTTCTGGTTGGTTTTCAAACTTGTTTGGAACTTCCATCAATCCTGCTTCTGGCCTACCAATGAATGATGATAGTGGAATTGATGTAGGCGGAAATTCTTTTGGAACAGATTCAATGAGTTCAGATACTTCTTTTTTTGAATCATCTGACCCTTTTAGTGATTCACTCGACTTTCGGGGTTAGCGATTAGTCGTTAATAGTTTGTTTTTATTGACAAGAAGTCCTTTTTCACCAACGAAACTATCCATATTTTTTTGGACTAGTTCCAAAATGCTTCCAAGGACATTTGCC
>NZ_JBSPZA010000076.1:0-2053 GCF_053851535.1 Desulfoplanes sp. PS50
GGCAAATGTCCTTGGAAGCATTTTGGAACTAGTCCAAAAAAATATGGATAGTTTCGTTGGTGAAAAAGGACTTCTTGTCAATAAAAACAAACTATTAACGACTAATCGCTAACCCCGAAAGTCGAGTTAATAGCAAAAAACAAAAAACGCGTACTACTAGCAGCATTGGGGATGTTATCTTTTGTTTTAGGTATTGTGAGTGAAATGTATCTTACAGACTTTTTAACAACTAATTTTCCGAATTATTTCGAAGACGATACACTAGAAATTATTGAAAATCAGAATACTAACTATAGTAGTCTGACAAACCAAATTTCTAATTTGTATAATTCTACTAATGATGCATCGATAAAAAAACAAATTTTGGAAATTAAAGACTCTGTTGTATCCGCAAAAAGTCAAAGTCAGTATATTGTTGACAATTTAATTTCTTTAAAAGATGAAAATATAAAACTACGGGATATGCTTAAAGATAAAAACAATTTTGATGGGGGTACGGATTTTAAATTGTATGTAGATGGGGGAATTAAGATAGACCGTAAAAATTCGTTTGGTCTAAGTAGTGTTGATGAAGATGGTGACGTTGCTAGTTATATATCAAATCCTGAAGGATCAAAACGACGACGATTATCACCTGGTGAAGGTATTAAATTTTTAAACGAAGATGGTGATAAGTGCTCTGTAGGGTATCTTGGCCCCGAACAAAACAGTAAGCTATTTCGTTTTTCAATAAACTGTATTAACTGATAATATGCTATTTAAATCAATTAGTTGACAGGTTTCACCTGTGTTGAGGAAGCCGTCGTCGCTTCCGAGGCCCCCCCAATGGGGTCAGAGGGTGATCGTATAGAGTGTCAATTTTCTACCATGAGAGTTCAAAAAAGGCCGGGAATTTACCCCGGCCTTTTTTGGTGTGATCGTGTATTTGTCTATAATTGAACTAGATGGGGGGGGCTCGAGAGATAGAGATTCAGAGTCAAAGAGAGAGAAGTTCAGGGCATAAATCCTCAGGAACAAGTGGCTCTGGTCAGATCTTTTCAAACTAGGAAGTTATCCACTTCAACCTCTTTAACCATTTGAACTTTGACGCCAAGCCGAATCTTTTTGAGCATATCTATCAAATCATCACCGTCGACCATCTTTGCATGTCAACTATTAGAAACTGTACTACAATATTATCAGTATCTTGATGTATAAAACATCCTAGTGCGCTTCTTCTGGAAGAGTTGTATGACAATTTTAGGTTCATCCGGGAATAGCGTACTTGCAGGTCATATATTGTCAGTCCCTTTTGGGAAGCAACACCATCGAGGGGGCGTTGAACAGGTCCCCCATCCCGCTCTCATGCATGAGGGCGGGACGGGGCTAGGGGCGGGTCGTGTTATCGGCCCCTTCCTCCAGCTGTTTGAAACCCTCCCCCAGCCCCTCCCTGAACTACGGGAGGGGGGCTACAGAGTCCATGTACTCGTTCTCTTTGGGTGCGCCCGAAGATGTGCTTCCCCAATGCCTACAGGCAGCTGGGTTCAAGATGAAAAGGACCCTTTTGCCGGATGAGCCCAATTTTTTTAGGGGAAATTGGGATAGCCTTCGCGTTAAGTAATTCATCATGATGAACCATCTGCAACTCCTTTGTTGGTTTAGAGGTTGAATTTTGAAGAATAGCAATAGATTATTTGAGTGCCTAAATGAAAACAACCTGCCATAATCAATGGTGGGGACACTGGGGACAGTGGGGACATCGTTTTGTAATCGGCCTGTAAGTCGTCCCCAAGGTCATCCTGCAAGCATGGGGACAGTGGGGACGGCCATTTTAGTGGTCGGTGTCGACGTCCCCACTGTCCCCACAAAAAAATTGTTAAGTGGGGACAGTGAAAATTTCCGTCAAATAGGCTTGTCCCCAGTGTCCCCACTGTCCCCGTTAACTACTGTTGCGTCCGTTAAATAATTATACTATCATAGCCTCCAAATCAAGGAGGCGAAATGGGCAGGTCAGTACATATAGAATTAACGCCAGAGGATCGGGCAACGTTGGTCATGTGGGCACGTTCTGGGA
>NZ_JBSPZA010000077.1:0-2004 GCF_053851535.1 Desulfoplanes sp. PS50
CTTCCTATCGCTTCCTTCAGACCCTTCCGTTACCAGAAACGCCCTTGCGATTCGGATTGATTTCCCCTCAGACGGGGCATCTCCGCTTTCTTGCAAGCGGACGGGGACCCGGCTTTGCCGGGCAAACGAAAAAAGGGAGGTCTTTTAAGACCTCCCTTTTTTTGTCACTTGAATCAGTTGGAATGTAAGCAGAATTTTTTTACATGATCATCCAAAATACTTTTAAAATCATCTGAAATTTTTGGAAATTTAAAACCAATCGCGGTAATTTTTTTTTCATCAGTGGATGCATTCACAATGGTTGCCGGAATACTGTAACAGGGGCGCATTCCAAATGGGAAAAAACGGACAACAGTTTCAAATCCTAACATAACATTTTCCAGTATATTTTCCTTACTCGGTCCGCATTGAATCCTACAACCAAATTCGGATATATCATTAAGAATTCCGTGAACCTCATTATTTTTAAGATAGAAAATAGCTGGAAAAAAACATGGAACTCTTTGCTGCTTGCGGAGATCAAGGGATTCCCAATGGTCGGGATAGGAAAGAAAAACAAGGGAATCCGGATTGGTAATATACCCAAGGATGCGAGACTTGAATCCGTAAACAATGCCTTCATGCATGTAACGACATGTTATGTAGCGTCCCACTTCCAGATAATCACGAATCCCCACAAGAAGCGGCAGGGAAGCCAAAAGCGTTTTGGTTGACTTCCATCCAACAAGCTCGCCGGAAACCCTTCGTGATTCAGTGCCGCAAAGGTCAAGAAGTAACTTTGCACCAACTGAAATTTCCATATCATCCACAATTCTACCTCAACAAACCGTCAGGGAAAAACCTACAGCATCGGTGATGGTCAAAAAACACACTGAACCAATTAAAATTCGAAAGTGGTCGTTGAGGTGAATTATAAAAAAAATCTCGAAAAATCAATTCATTTAAAAACGTCAGGCACCGATGATGGTTTGCGGTAGAAAGAGAGCTCACGAAAATATTTTCCAAAGTCGATTAGCTTATGAAAATATAATAAACTTAATTATATCATAGTGTTAAGCTTATATCTCGTCAAGAAGCCTGCGGGCACTGCTTTTCTCAGGAAAATCAACGTGTGCGTTAACAGATTTGGTCAGCCATTTTCTACCCAGTTCCGTTTGGCCATCACGTATGTAGGTAGCCCCAAGATGATAGAACACCACGGGCGAGACATCCGGCCAGGATGCGACAGTTTCAAAGATCACAAGAGAATGTTCGATATCTCCGAGCTGAAAATATATCCATCCCAGGGTGTCCAAAAGCTGCGAATTCGGAGTAAAAAGTCCCTGTCTGATGATATGCAAAGCATATTCAAGATTGGTCCGCGTAGGAAATTTTTCAGCATAGAGATAAGCAAGATTATTGAGAGCTGGAAGATACTCTGGATTGGATTGAAGAGAACGCTTATAATACGTCACAGCATATTCATACTCCTCGCTCAGTTCATAGAGATACCCCAGAAGAAAAAGAACTTGAGAATCTCTGTCATGAGATTGGACATACCGTTTTGCAATATCAATCGCATCAACAATTTGTCTATTTTGGATATAAAGATTTAATAATTTCATTACAACAAAACGATTTTGATTCATCTCAAATGAATTTTCAAACAGTTTTACTGCCCTGTTTGTATCATTTTTCGCAAGCACCAACTCCCCTTTAAGAAATAATGCAAGAGCTTCATCCATAACATTTTTATCTATAAAATGAAGAGCATCTGAAAATTTTTTTTGATCTATAAAAAGAGAAATCTTTTGCACGATACAAGGAATCTGAATGGTATCTTCTTCAGTCAACGGATTGATTATGGCATGAGCTTTGTCAAAAAGACCTTGTAAAGCGGCTCCTCGCTGTTTCGTGTGGGTAGGGGGTTGAGATCTGGGGGGCCACCGAGTAGGAAAAGCAGCTATGAAAGACTTAGATCTCTTCCAGAAAGCACTTGGTTTGACTCCGCCTTGGGAGGTACTT
>NZ_JBSPZA010000078.1:0-2000 GCF_053851535.1 Desulfoplanes sp. PS50
AGCAAGATCCCACAGCAGCATGCCACGCCTTTGCCAAGCCATGACGAACAGGACCTTCCAAGGCTGACAAGTTCATGCATGCTTAAAGAGCAACCCCCTCCTTACATCGTTTGTTTAGAGGGCAAAACGGCCGTTCTAAGCGGTGAAAACGGGTTGTTTTGGGATCTTTATAACAATATTTCAAGTATCTAGCGAGGTCCGACCCCGATAAAAATCCTGGAAAGGATATCGACAGAAAATTGCGGGTCGATCCAGACCTGTTCCTGGTCGGGGAAATTGATGGCGAACTGGTCGCAACCGTAATGGGCGGCTATGAAGGCCACCGTGGCTGGATTAATTATCTGGCAGTAAAGCCGCGCCATCACAGAAATGGTTATGGTCGGTTATTGATGGAGTCGGTAGAGAAGCTTCTTAAACTGAAGGGTTGTCCGAAAATCAATCTACAAGTCAGAGCCACGAATGCCGGTATTATTGAATTTTACTCAGCTATTGGCTACGGTAACGACTACGTTGTAGGTATAGGTAAACGGTTGGCGCATGACTCGTGACACCGTGAAGAAAACCCGCCATTACACCGCTGCAGGCGGCGGTTGGAAACTTGCTAGCGCGCCCTCATGTGCGCCGCGCTATACGCAAGGGTCGCACGAATGAAGCTGTTACTTTGTCTTGGCTTGGTTATATTCTCCCTCGGGGTTAATGCTGAAATCTACAGATGGACCGATAAAAATGGGAAGGTGCATTTCAGCGATAAAGCGGATGCAGATAGGCCGCCATATTCTGAGTCAATAGAAGTTAAAGTCAACAGCTATAAAAGCGTTACATACGAATCAGTTCAAGGGAAAGATAAAAGAGAGATAAAATCCAAAAAGTTGGTCATGTATAGTACGAGCTGGTGTTCCTATTGTAAGAAGGCCAGGCAGTATTTCATCGCGAACAAAATACCTTTTGATGAATATGATATTGAGAAAAGTCCGAGCGCCAAACGCCGCTATAATGCAATGGGTGCAAAGGGTGTTCCGGTAATTTTGGTTGGTAACAAACGTATGAATGGTTTTAGTGTTTCTGGATTTAAAGATATTTACAAATAAGAAAAATGTACCAAGTGAAAATTGCCTGTAACAATTCGTTCCAGTGCCGTTGCCAGCGGATCGTCTGACGCTCACTGAAGTTTGCAATATTGGGAGGGGTCGCCGTGCGTCTCTGGTCGTTACATCCCAAGTATCTCGATCCCCAGGGTCTGGTGGCACTGTGGCGAGAGAGTCTTCTGGCGCAGGCAGTCCTGCGTGGAGATACCCGTGGTTATCGGAACCATCCACAACTGGACCGCTTCAAGAGCCATCCGTCACCTCTTGCGGCCATTTCACTATATCTTACGGGCATACATGATGAGGCGACAGAGCGGGGCTACACCTTCAATAAGAACAAGATCAGGCCGGTCCGGAAGGCGGTTTTGCTCACAGTTACCAAGGGTCAATTGGATTACGAGTGGCTCCATCTGCTGAATAAGCTGAAGTTGCGCAACCCTGCGCTGTATCGGTATTGGCAGAATGTGGCGGTTCCAGATGCCCACCCTATTTTTAGCGTGCATGCCGGAGATGTGGAGCCCTGGGAGCGTTATTAAGAGTGCCACCCAACAGTCGGGTCATTTGACAGTACAGAGGCAACCCACTCATTCACGGCACTCTCTTTCACAGCCGGTGATGTATAAAATCGAGGCAGACGAATAACCCCATTATTGACCCCATTGATACCTTCGATACTCATGACTCCATTGATACGCAATTAGATTCCAGCGGGGAGAATAATGAATGCGAAGGTTGACGCTCAATAAATTAGCCTGAAGGAGGGCGGTAGGTGATTGCTACGCCCTTCTAGGGATTCGCTCCATATGGTCGGCTGAAGGCAGGCGTTTTGAATCCGGGAGGGAGGTATGACAATTACTGGAGAATGTTTTTGCGGTGACGTTAAATACGCGGTACAAGGATCGCTGAGTGATGCCA
>NZ_JBSPZA010000079.1:0-1916 GCF_053851535.1 Desulfoplanes sp. PS50
GGGGACGGGCTCCACTCCATGATGGCGGCAGGGGAAGATAGCCAATCGTCCTCAGACAACACAACAGAGGCTAGCAGATACCACCTTATTTTTATCGGTCAGTGGTTTAAAATTGGGGGGAAGCCTATTCTGCCCTTGAGGTCACCGCGCCAAGGGTAGCCATGATAGGAAATCCCCGGCGTCGTCGGCACAGCCTCATAAATGACACCTTCATGCACACAATACATTTTTTTGGGATATGTCTCCCCCCGCATCTCGTCCACCGGAAGGGGAATCCCTTGGTTCAAAATCTTTTCTGCAATACTTTGCGTGATCTTACAAGAACATTTCCCCACCTGCCCTTTGCTTCCCGGAACAAATCCGGCATAAGGCCGATCCCAACGATGCTTGAACCGGCCATCCCCGCGTTCATACTTCCAAACGTTTTCTTCTGAATCCGCAGGCACAGTACAATGTCCTTTCATTGTTCCCTCTTTTCTTCCCTACATCATCGTCCACAGCTACGCATAAGATCTGCTAAGGCTCGCAAGCTCGCTAAGCATCATTTTTCATGACTCCCCGGTGAAATGCCCTTGCTTCTCGTTTCATTCCGGGTTTTTCGCTTTTGTTGTTCCCTAAAACCTAAATCTTAAAACCTAAAACCGTCCTTTGAACTTCTCTTCCCAGGACAGAGCATTACGCCCATTCACCTGCGCCCAGCCGGTGATCCCGGGTTTAACTTCATGCCGCCTGGCCTGTTCCGGGGTATACCGATCCAGGTACTGCATCAACAACGGCCGGGGTCCGACCAGGCTCATGTCGCCTTTGAGCACGTTAAAGAGTTCAGGCAGTTCATCCAACGATGTCGACCGAAGAAACCGGCCCAGGGGGGTCAATCGCTCGCAATCAGGCAGCAGGCACCCGTCTCCATCACACGCATTGGTCATGGTCCTGAACTTGTACATATAAAACGGCTTGTCGTGCAGGCCAGGGCGTTTCTGTTTGAAGAAAACCGGCGAGCCCATGTGCTTGCGTACAAGATACCACAAAACCACAAGAACCGGACTGATACAAATCAATCCGGCTGCCGTGGCTATACAATCAAATATTCGTTTCAAAGCCGTTTCCCTTTTCCCGCCTGTCTGCCTTCATCTTACGATCTTCTTGATGTCGAATTGGAATATTCAAAATGCGGTCAACCCGATCCTTTCAGCTCGTGTCTTTATCCGATTCCCGACCGCCGACATCCGACTTCAATCTACCAGCCCCCAACCCTCTGGCAAAATTGTAGTGGTTTCTGTCTTCACACAGTATGACAAATTGCGTTCTTCCACTTTTCGCACTCACAGCATCTCCGCATATTCCGGTACGTCAACTCAAAAATCATACACCCAGCCACGCTCGACCAGAGCGGCAAGAGATATTCCGCCATTCTCCGTACCTGAATCGGTAATATTTCTGATCCGGGTCGGCCCGGTCTCTCCTTCCCTGTAGATCCAGAGGCCGATGTCACGAGCAAGGAAGTTGATCAGCTTCGGGTGATGGGAGACCAGCACGACCTGCAGACCTTCCTCCACAAGATCATTGAGAGCATCCAGCCAGGGTTGTACTTCCGGAAGGGCCAGAAAATTCTCAGGCTCATCGATGCATACGATGGTATCCTCGGTTTTAACCCCGTAAATCAGGGAGTACAATACGATCAGGACCCGCTGCCCATCGGACAACTCATCGAACCTGTAACAGTGCTCCTGGTTATCTCCAAAGCATGCCATCAAAATTTTCGCATCCCCTGAAGGTGCAAACTTCAAATACTCGACTTTCGGAGTTTATTTTGCTTTCAAAATTAGAACAAACATCCTGAAATAACTAATTTTTTACTTGAAGAGATCCTTGTTTTTTAGTATTTCTCTTGTTTCCACGCAATAGAATACAAAAAA
>NZ_JBSPZA010000081.1:0-1529 GCF_053851535.1 Desulfoplanes sp. PS50
AGACGTCTAGTTCGTCCAGCACAGGCCATCTCAGAGGGTCGAAAAAACCTGTGTTATAGTACGGGCCATGGCAACGATGAACAAAAAAAGTGTTCGCGAAGAAGTGGATCGCGTAAAACAGGAGTTCGAACAACTCTGCGCTGACGGCAAGGTGACGCAGGAAGTCAAGCTCGTGATGAACAGCTTGTTGGTCGTTGTCGACCTGATCCTGTCCATCTTTCTTGAAAAAACGACTCGCAAAAACAACAAAAACTCCAGTATCCCCTCTTCTCAAACAGAGCCTGACCAGACTTCTACCGGAAATCCCGGTGCCAAGGGCAAAGGGAAGGATGTTGCTGGGAATGTCAACAATACCCGCGTACGAGAGAACGTTACCGTTGTCGAAGTCGCGACCTGCGATGTCTGTGGCAATGCCCTGAATGACGTAGCCCCCAGCGAGCATGAAAGACGTACTAAAATAGATATCGTTTACGAGAAGGTCGTCGAGCATGTCGATGCCGAGATCAAGCATTGCCCGAACTGCGGTTCCCGGGTCAAAGGCGAGTTCCCAAAAGATATGCCGGGGAACCTTCAGTATGGGAACGGACTCAAGGCTTTTATCATTCATCTGATCATTTCTCAGATGGTAGCCCTGAATCGAGTTCAAAAACAGGTTGCCGCAATGATCGGCACGGTCATTTCAGAGGCCAGCCTGCTCAAGTTTGTACTTCGTCTTCATCTGGCACTTGAGTCTTGGGAAACCGCAGCCATACGAAATACCCTGAATGCTCCTTCGGTTCACGTTGATGAGACTTCGTTCAGGATTGAGAAGCAAAAATACTGGATTCACGTGTACTCATCCGGTGAAACCACCTTGAAAATGCTTCATCGTAAACGGGGCAAAGAGGCCATTGTCGGTATTGATATCATCCCAAGATATGGCGGGGTAATTATCCATGATTGCTGGGCATCATATCTTTCATACGACCATTGTGGGCATGGACTTTGCGGCTCTCATCTACTGAGGGAGTTGACGTTTATGGTCGAATCCAACCAATACAGGTGGGCCAAAAACATAAAAAGACTGTTGCTGGAGACGTGCCGTACCGTTGCAAAACGAGAAACAAAATGCCTTGATGCCAGAGAGTATGCCAACCTGCAAAAGCGCTATCGCAACATCCTCACTCGAGGGAACAAGGAACTGCCGGAGATCCCTCCCAAGCCGAAAGGCAGGCGTGGCAAAATGGCCAAGTCCGATGCCCATAATCTTTGGGGGCGGCTGAAAAAATACGAAACCGCGGTCTTGTTGTTTGCCAAAGAGCCACATGTCCCATTCACCAACAACAGGGCCGAAAGGGATCTCCGTATGGCAAAGGTAAAGCAGAAAGTATCCGGTTGTTTTCGGCGTAAACAATATGCAGAAGCTTACTGCCGAATTTCAAGCTATCTCCAGACAATGGCAAATCAGGGCCTCAATCCCCTTGTCGCCATCCAGCTGGCCTTGGAAGGCAAAATTCCAGGACTCAAAGATGGTGGGGGTGAGTAGTTAC
>NZ_JBSPZA010000082.1:0-1405 GCF_053851535.1 Desulfoplanes sp. PS50
GATTAGTCGTTAATAGTTTGTTTTTATTGACAAGAAGTCCTTTTTCACCAACGAAACTATCCATATTTTTTTGGACTAGTTCCAAAATGCTTCCAAGGACATTTGCCGGTAAGTTTTCGATTTTATGAAGATTTTTTACGATCACACCGAGAATTTTTCCGAGCGCCTCAATCAACGTACAATCTGCAGCCTCTTGGCAGAAGTGGTGAAATAAAATTCCCAGCGTTCTGGGATCTTCTGCCCGACGTTTTTCTATACAGAGAAAGATATACCTGGTCATAACAATGCTGGTATGTGCTATAAGCGCATCGAAATCTCTGCTCTGGCATCCTTTTTCCAGTTCAAGATGTTGTTTGGCTGTCCGAAAAAAGACTTCGATATCCCAACGTCGACCATAGATACGAACTATTTCATCATCTGGAAGATTTTCATCCGTACACAGCAATGCAAGCCAGTCTCTTTTGCTTCGGTTGCGGACGAAGACCAATTTGGCCATGCCGCCATCTTTGATCTGAACTTGTGCATTTGCGAGAATTTTTGCTCTTCCTCTGCGTTTTCGGATTTTACGGTAAATTTGGATGGCGTTGAGTTCTTGGCCCTCGAAGATGTAATGAATTTTCGGAGTTCGTTTGACCATACAGATGACATGCAAGTGCTCGCGCGCCTTGGCAATCAAGGAAGGTACTCCGAACCAACTATCCATGAGAACATATTTGGCATTGATTCCGGCATGTAGTGCCCTCTCAATCATGGGGGTAATCAAATCTGTAGCTTTGGTCATGGACTCCTGTCGTCGTCTGGCACCACACGTTCTCTTATCCAAATTTTTAGCAGCTTCTTGATATCGATGTTTCTTTTTTCTCGATGAAAGTAGTGCAAAATCAAGCGGTAACAGTGTCGACCCGTCAGACCAAGCCATGGTGAGCATTCTGAAGCCTCTAAGATACCTCCCTGTTGTGTGATCAAAAACTTTGGCCAAGAGTTCGACATTTTTTGACCGCGGACGTGATATCGTTGAATCATCAAAGATAAGCACAGGATCACGATCTTTATTTGTCAGTTCATCAATCATTTCATATGATTGAAAGCCTAAAGCCAAAAGGAATCTTCTCCAGCTAAAACGACTTGAACGAAGAAAATCATATATTGCATCTTTACTGATTTTACGTTCGGGGTTGATGACGATATTCCTGTAGATATTTTTTCCAATGAACGGAAGTATAAAAATGCTTTGAAGAATGGATACAGCTGAATGTCCTTTTGATTTTTTTATTTGAGAGTTGCTGGCAACACTCGCGATACGGAATCTTTTAAAAAAAGAGTCAATACGGTTGGCGCATTCATTCTTTACAACTTGCAAATCGATAGGTTTAATCGTATCTTGCATTTGAGATCCTTGTTTTTT
>NZ_JBSPZA010000083.1:0-1383 GCF_053851535.1 Desulfoplanes sp. PS50
TAGGCTTCCCCCCAATTTTAAACCACTGACCGATAAAAATAAGGTGGTATCTGCTAGCCTCTGTTGTGTTGTCTGAGGACGATTGGCTATCTTCCCCTGCCGCCATCATGGAGTGGAGCCCGTCCCCGAAGGGGCAGCCCGGAGGGCTGAGGGCGTAACGCAATGATGGCGGCAACCGCATTCAGTTTTCTTGGCCCGTGGACTCGTTGAATACCTCAGCCGGTGTCATTTTGTTTAAGGCAGAATGTTCCCGCCTTTCGTTATAGTAAGTAAAATATCGACTAAGCCCTTTGTAAAGCGATATTCCATCTAAGTAATCGCGGGGGTAGACGTTCTCATACTTCACTGTCCACCAGAGACGTTCGATGTATACATTGTCAAGAGCACGTCCACGACCATCCATGCTGATGGAAATTTTTTTATCAAGCAACACTGAAGTAAACTCATTGCTGGTGAATTGTGCTCCTTGATCTGTATTGAAAATTTCCGGTGTCCCGACATTGAGTGCTTGATTCAAAGCTGAGATACAGAAGGAGCTCTCCATTGTATTTGAGATCTCCCAGGCCAGCACATACCTGCTCCGCCAGTCAATAACCGCAGTCAGGTACATGAAGCCACGTCTCATCGGGATATACGTGATATCCGTGCTCCAAACCTGATTGACATGCTCTATCTCCATATTTCGAAGCAAATAGGGATAGACGAAATGGTCTGGGTGTGGCTTGCTCGTATGCGGACCGGGGGTAATAGCCTGTAGCCCCATCTTCCTCATCAACCATTCGACGCGTTTGTGATTCACAGGATGCCCCTGGCTTCTGAGCCAGTCTGTCATCCTCGGCGATCCGTATTCAGGATGATGCATATACCGTTCGTCTATCAGACGCATGAGTTGCAAGTTCGCTTCTGATTCCGGAACAGGCTCGTAGTATACCAAAGACCGGGAAATACCTGCCAGCCTACATTGTCGCCGGATAGAAAAGTTCGGATTCGGCTTTATCCATTGTCGACGTTTAGCTACTGGCAGGGTTAGAGTTTTTTTTCAAGCCATTTTATATCCATTTTGAGACGGCCTATCTCTTCATAGAGTGGCGATGTTAGCTCTTCTTCGGTCTTTGCAACACTGCTTTTTCCTCGTGTAAACAACTCCGATGCGTTATCCAGTAGTTGTTTTTTCCATTTGGATATTTGGTTGGGATGCACCTGGTGATCAGACGCTAATTCTGTCAGGGTCTTTACTCCCCGAACCGCATCCAGGGCGACCTTGGCCTTGAACTTGTCCGTAAATTGCCGTTTCTTTTTGCCCATGTTCATACGTCCTTTGTTATCAGTTTTTGGACGCAGATTCCACCTTAACAGGTGGTCCTAAAATTGGGGGGAACCGCA
>NZ_JBSPZA010000084.1:0-1293 GCF_053851535.1 Desulfoplanes sp. PS50
TGGTTGAGACAGTGCGGAGATCGTTACGCCATTCGTGCAGGTCGGAACTTACCCGACAAGGAATTTCGCTACCTTAGGACCGTTATAGTTACGGCCGCCGTTTACCGGGGCTTCAATTCAGTGCTTCTCCCGCCCTCACTTCAACTCATGGAGACTATGTTCTATCCGCTTAAACAATCCTCGTTTGGCATTACCACATTGTTTAAGCTTCCGTTCACGAATCATCGCATCTCGACTACTCAGATAAGATTCATAATATACCAGGTTCCAATGTTTGTTCTTGGTATATCTGGCTCCTTCATCTGAATTGTGTTGCTCGACTCGTTTTCTCAGATCATGCGTATATCCTATATAATTATCTCCATCATCTGATATCAGGATATAAACATAATACATAGTTTTCTCCATGCGTCAGAGTGAGAGCGGGATAACACCTCCTCTTAACCTTCCGGCACCGGGCAGGCGTCAGGCCATATACAGCGTCTTACGACTTAGCATAGCCCTATGTTTTTAGTAAACAGTCGCCACCGCCATTTCTCTGCGACCACTCTTAGCTCATACAGTGAATATATTCACCAAAAGTGGCACCCCTTATCCCGAAGTTACGGGGTCATTTTGCCGAATTCCTTAACCAGAGTTCTCTCAAGCGCCTTGGATTACTCATCCCACCCACCTGTGTTGGTTTGCGGTACGGTTTAATGGACATCTCGTTTAGAAGCTTTTCTCGGCAGCATGGGCTCAATCACTTCCGGCTTGCGCCTCGTCATCACCTCTCAGGATAAAGATTCACGGATTTGCCTATGAATCATCCCTACGGGCTTGAACCATCTATTCCAACAGATGGATGACCTACCCTCCTGCGTTCCTCCTTCACTCAAACGATGCACACCAAGTACAGGAATATTAACCTGTTTCCCATCAGCTACGCTTTTCAGCCTCGCCTTAGGGGCCGACTAACCCAGGGAAGATTAACTTTACCCTGGAAACCTCGGGTTTACGGCGAACGGGTTTCTCACCCGTTTTATCGTTACTCATGCCAGCATATTCACTCCTCTTTAGTCCAGCAAACCTTCCGATTTACCTTCATCCTCAAAGAGGACGCTCCCCTACCCCCTGCACTCACTTTAACTACCAAGATATTCTTAAATTCAAAAACATCTTTAATCGTTAAAGTGAGTGCAGGGCCATGGCTTCGGTATCATGCTTAGCCCCGTTACATTTTCGGCGCGGAACTACTAGACCAGTGAGCTATTACGCTTTCTTTCAAGGATGGCTGCTTCTAAGCCAACCTCC
>NZ_JBSPZA010000085.1:0-1290 GCF_053851535.1 Desulfoplanes sp. PS50
ACAAACAGCTATCCTCGCTGCCATAGGTTACAAAATACAAAATGGGGTCTTACAAAAAGCCAAAGCGTAATTAATTGATATTATAGTATTTTTGATGATTTTTGAGTGATTAAGCCTGAAAGTCGAGCTTGAAAACGTGGAGCATCTGCTCGAGACCTCGGTTATTGATGGCTTCCGAAAAGCTGCTCTTTTCAATGCCCTGTTCCGGGGCGATGAATTGTCGGGCGAAATCGTCTTCTTTAAGGGCCTGAAGCAGATGCTGTGCTGAGCGGTACTCTCCCTCTGTGTCAGGAAAGATGTCGCCTCAATTGATCACCCACAAAAGGGGGCTTTTTGAGGTAGCCATGTCCTACTCCGCAGCGCTCAAGGAAGACATCGTCCAAAAAGTATTGTTGACTGCTGGAAGGTAAGGTGGACCCCAGGAGTTGTACAGTCGGAGGGGGTATTTAAGCTAGGCTAGATAGTTTATCGGTAGGCTTCCCCCACATTTCACTCAGTAGCCAGTAACACACTGTTTTTTGGCCGGTCTTAGTCTTTTGGCCCCATCGTTCCGCGGAGCCCGTCCCCGCAGGGGCAGCCCGAGGGCTGAGGGTGGAGCGGAACGATGGGGGCGGCAGTTGGCTCGATTCTTGTTTTATTACTACAAATTGAACATCAAATAAAACAGATAAAATCATGAAATTAGGCAGTTTTCTTGACGTCAAGTCGATATGCATGATCTGGGGTCATATCACCCAGACAGGCATGCGGTCGCTCTTGATTATAAAACTCGAACCAAATTCGCAAGCCTGCCTTTAGCGCTTTGCATCCCTTGAATTCATTGATATAAATGCATTCGTATTTAACGCTTCTCCAGAGACGTTCTATAAAGACATTGTCCATCCAACGACTTTCCCATCCATAGAGATTTGGATAGCGTTAGACTTTAAAACGCCAACGAATTTTTCATCAGTAAATTGAGATCCTTGGTCTGTGTTGAATATTTCTGGAGTTCCATAAAGTGATATGGATTCTTCTAATGCAGAAATACAAAAATCTGAAGTCATGGTATTAGGAATCCTCCAGGATAGTACTTTTCTTGTATGCCAATCCATTATAGCTACAAGATACATAAAACCATGAGAAAGCGGGATATAAGTAATATCAGTGCACCAAACTTGATCCGCGCGGCTTATTGTCATGTTTCTTAACAGGTATGGGTATATTTTGTTTTCAATGTTTGGCTTTGAAGTCTTGGGTTTGGGGTAGACTGCATGAATACCCATATGACGCATTAGTCGGCGTACACGC
>NZ_JBSPZA010000086.1:0-1225 GCF_053851535.1 Desulfoplanes sp. PS50
TCATTCAAGCAGCAAAAGCTAAAGCCCGTGGATACCGTTCAACTCGTAATCTCATCACCATGATTTACCTCCTCGGGGGCAAGCTCGAATTTCCCCCTACCCACACGAAATAGCGAGGAGCCTTTTTTTGAATATGACCCCGACTTTCTGCATAAACCGTTCTGGCTATCTCCTTTCAAACTTCCTCTTGAGCCGGGCCTGCATGAGCACAAGGATCATGCATTCGGCCCGATATTCGGCCTTTTTGATGACTCCCTGCCGGATGGATGGGGGCTTTTGCTCATGGATCGTTTTTTCAGAAAAAAGGGGATTGATCCTGCTCGGATTTCCGTCCTTGATAGGCTCGCTTTTCTGGGAAATGACACCATGGGAGCCTTGACCTATCAGCCTGCTGCTTCCAGAATAAAAAACGATGTTCCTTGTGACCTGCAAGGCCTCGCTGAAGAGTCCAGGCAGGTTCTTACCGGAAAAACAAACACCGTTCTGCCTCGTCTCATGCGGGCAGGAGGAAGTCCCGCAGGTGCCCGGCCCAAGGTGCTGGTCGGGGTGAATGGGGATCAGGGGAAACAGATCTTCCGTCCGGCTTTGAACACTGGATAGTCAAATTTGCTGCTTTAAATGATTTCATGGACAGTGGTCCCCTTGAGTATGCCTATTCACTGATGGCCCGGGAGGCAGGCATACGCATGCCGGAAACACGACTTTTTGAGACTGTTGACGGTCAATCTTTCTTCGGAGTCAAACGCTTTGACAGGGAAAAAAACCATCGTTTCCATGTACACACCTTTGGCAATCTCATTCAGGCCAATTTCAGAATTCCCTGCAGCGATTATGAAGATTTTTTCAAAATTATCAATGTGTTGACCAGAAACAAACAGGATCTGGTTGCCGGATTCAGGATAATGCTTTTCAATATTCTGGCCCATAACCGGGACGATCATGTAAAAAACGTTTCCTTTATCATGAACGATGACGGGGAATGGAATCTCGCACCTGGTTATGATCTGACCTATGCTCCCGGACCGGGAGGAGAACATTCCATGACCGTGCTTGGAGAAGGCAGATATCCCGGCCGGGAAGAGGTCTTGCAGCTGGGGATCCGTGCGGGTCTGACAAAAAAAGATATAACCCTGGTCCTGGATGAGATACGTGCCTCCGTGAGTCGATGGAATTTTCATGCCGCCCAGGCAGATCTTTCATACCGGACCAGATCGTTTATCGCTTC
>NZ_JBSPZA010000087.1:0-1125 GCF_053851535.1 Desulfoplanes sp. PS50
TGTTGCGTCCGTTAAATAATTATACTATCATAGCCTCCAAATCAAGGAGGCGAAATGGGCAGGTCAGTACATATAGAATTAACGCCAGAGGATCGGGCAACGTTGGTCATGTGGGCACGTTCTGGGAAAACGGAACAGCGAATAGCAAAACGCGCTCAAGTAATCTTGCAAACATGCGAAGGCCGAACGCTCAACGAAATTTCATCGAATGTTGGTCTAGGGCGTCAAAGCTGTATCAAATGGCGCAAGCGATACTTATCCAACGGGCCTGAAGGCCTCAATGACAGCCAGCGTAGCGGCAAGCCTTCAACCATTTCGCCTGAAGAAAAATCGAGCATCGTCGCCTTGGCTTGCACAACGCCGCCTGATGGAAGTAGCCGATGGAGCGTCCGAAAATTGGCTGAAGTTACTGGCCATGGAAAAACAACCATCGGCGACATTCTTTCGCAGGCCTCCATCAAGCCCCACAAGACTGAATACTGGTGTGGCAAGAGTCCTGATCCTGAATTTGAAGAAAAACAGATGGCGATCATCGGGCTCTATATGAACCCACCTGAGAATGCGCTTGTCTTATGCGTCGACGAAAAGTCTCAGATTCAAGCGCTTGATCGCACCCAACCAATGCTCCCTATTCGCAAAGGTAATCCTAAACGGTTGACAGCTACCTACAAAAGAAACGGGACGACCTGCTTACTGGCAGCCCTTGCTGTTCACGAAGGCACGATTGATGGTCGATGTATTCAACGCAATACCCACAAAGAATTCTTAAATTATCTGAAACACATATATAGAAAATATCCAGGCAAGCAGCTGCATGTAATCTTGGATAATTTGAGTGTACACAAGCACAAGGCGGTCATGGACTGGGTGGCAAAAAGGCGGAGGCTGACCCTGCATTTTACGCCGACCTATTCTTCTTGGCTGAATCAAGTCGAAATATGGTTTAACATCTTCACGCGCGATGTTTTGCGCGGTGGAATTTGGAAATCAAAACAGCAACTGATCAAGCAGATAATGGCATATATTCGCAACTATAACGAGCTGTGGGCCAAGCCTTTTAAGTGGACTTACACCGGGAAGCCACTGACTAAATAACGGTATAGAAATTTAGCGGACGCAACACTA
>NZ_JBSPZA010000088.1:0-1110 GCF_053851535.1 Desulfoplanes sp. PS50
AAGGGACATCCATGATAAGTAAGTCAAGGGGGAAGACGTAGTTTTCCCATCACCCTCCCGAGTTTTCCTGTTCGGTTGGCTTTTTTTCCCTTACATTCTCACCACTTCTTTTTTTGCTCTTTCTCAGCTGCCAGCAGACTGAAGGTCGCGGCCAGACATCCATTTGCAGTATCGGGTCGGAACCGAGCTATTTTCTAATGCACTGTTCCATATTCGTGACCGTCACTGAAGATTAAGTTTGGGCTAAACCCGCCAGCCTTTAAACAGGTTAAAGGTATATCACGATGAAATCGTTCATACAGTCCCTTTGGAAAGGACTGGCGGGAAAAGTATGATGCAAATGTAAGTATGGACTATGAGGGACGGATGGCGTGATTTTTGGAGTGTAGGTACCCCAAAGTAGCCTGCAAGTTCAAAAATCATGACATCCGTCCCGCTTGTTATATCAAAGCAGCATCTACCGATCTATCAACAAAATCATTTTTGCTTTTGTCTACTGCAAGCATATAGGCTACCAATTTTCGAGCAACTGCCAGGGTTGCTCTGTTCTTGTTACCCTTTTCGAGTTCTCGCTCATGAAATGTCTTGATTTGTCTATTCCATCTGGGAGCAAGCTTTGCCGCCTCGATGAGAACCCATTGAAGATGTTTGTTCCTTTTCTTTGAGATTGGACCTCGCATGTTTTTCCCTGCGGATTCTTTTTGAGCACTGCAGAGGCCACAATAACTCACCGCCCTGCTAATGCTGGAGAATCTGTTTGGATCTTCTATCTCTAAAACCCATGTGAGTGCAGTCACTTGCCCCACTCCTTTGATTGTCATTAACCGGTCGACCCGTTCCTTGATAAGAGAATCCGTTTCCAAAAGATTGATCAGTTTTTTCTGCAATCCGGTGAGCATCTCAAAATTTGCACGACTCAATCGAAGCATCAAAAGAACAGATTCCGGGATGTCCTCAATAGTATCTAATAGATGAGAAAAATATCTTGAACCATGTAACTTTTGCTTGTTGTAGACAACGCCCAACTCCATAAGCAAACCTGATATTTTGTTCTTCATGCATGTACCTTGACGAACCAATAGATTTCTGTATCTAAGTACTCTTCTAAGG
>NZ_JBSPZA010000089.1:0-1069 GCF_053851535.1 Desulfoplanes sp. PS50
CGAGGCTGTTCGAAACAACCCTGATAAATTCCCCGAAGATTTTTATTTTGAACTTGGAGCAGAGGAACAGCTTGCTTTAAGGTCGAAATCTTCGACCTTAAAGGCCGGTCGGGAGTCCATGCAACAGAACAACCGGCCTTGAGAATGAGGCGTTCTCAGGAGAGAATGGCCTTCTAGCTCCGAGGGGCCAGACCGCGCAGACAACAAGAGAATATACATGGATATAGTAAAATTTGAACATGTTGGATCTAAAATCCTGGATATACGAGGGCGCAAAGTTATTTTGGATAGTGATCTGGCGGAGCTTTATGGCGTTGAGACAAAGAGGATCAATGAAGCTGTAAAGAACAATCCTGATCGTTTTCTGGATGATTACATCACCGAGCTGACACTCGACGAGAAAAAGCAACTGGTCGAAAATTTCGACCGGTTCAACCGTCTCAAACACTCTTCTGTTTTGCCCAAGGCCTTCACAGAAAAGGGGTTGTACATGATGGCAACCATCCTCAAGAGTCCGCAGGCCGTTCAGACCACCATCGCCATTATCGAGGCCTTTGCCCGTCTGAGGGAGCTATCAAGGAACATTCAGACCCTCTCGACAGTCAAAGACGAACAGGAGCAGCAAAGCCTGATGCAGAAGAGTGGAGAGATAATCTCCGAAATATTTGATAACGATTTGCAGACATCGGATACCGAAACATCATTCGAGATCAATTTCGCTGTCCTCAAGTTCAAGCATCTGATAAAGAAGAAAGTGAAGTGACCATTTTTATTGGTCAGAATTGCAGAAAATAGCTCTATGCTCTGGCTGAACGAAAAGGCAAAGACAGGGGGGCCAACGAAACATACGAAGCACACGAAAGGTTTTAAATATAAACTGCCTTTATTTCGCATACCCGGGGGGCAGACACTGTTCCGCGTGTTTAGCTGGCAAAAAAAGTCCTTTAGCTGGCGGTTCCTATGCGGTTGACCGGGGATCAGAGAATTCCTTGGAATGGAAGATTTTAGACGAGTCTGAATTGTAGTAAATCGTCATTCATTTCGGATAGTTGATGTATTTTGAGCCGAA
>NZ_JBSPZA010000091.1:0-954 GCF_053851535.1 Desulfoplanes sp. PS50
AGGAATCGCACTAAATCATTGCGACTGCCTCCTCTGCCTGGATGACATGGGGCAGGCACCTCCAAATGTTGTATCAGCAGCATCTTATATGTTAGCAAACGGGCAAGGAAAGGCACGATCGAACAAATATGGAACAAAGACTAAAACAAGCGAATGGCGTTTACTAATTTTATCTTCGAGCGAAGTGACTTTAGCTGACAAAATAAGAGAAGATGGAAAAAATGCTATGGCAGGACAGTCGGTCCGATTCATAGATATTCCAGCTGATGCCGGAGCAGGAATGGGAGTATTCGAAGATATTCATGACGCGAAAAATCCGGGAGAATTTGCAAGTCAACTCCAGGCGGCATCGAATAGATACTACGGCACTCCACTACATCATTATTTAGATCATGTGGCGAGCAACAAACAGAAATCCATTGAATTTATTGAGCATGCATCCCAACTCTTCATCAAGGAACACCTCCCCAAAAATTCCTGCGGGCAAGTTCATCGCGCACTTAGCCGGTTTGCTCTGGTTGCTGCAGCTGGTGAATTGGCAATTTCCCTCAGCATCCTCCCGTGGCCGAAGGGATCAGCAATTAGAGCAACAAAGTCATGCATGGATAACTGGCTCGTAATCCGAGGGGGAACAGAATCACTCGAAATCCAGAATGGACTCTCGCAGGTCCGTCATTTTTTTCAAATTCACGGAGCTACTCGTTTCGAACGATTTGGAGAAAATGCTCACCAGAAAATTTATCATCGGGCTGGATATTTAGCTGAGATAAAAAAAGAAGTCTTCTTTCTAGTTTTTCCCGAAGTTTTCAGAAATGAGATTTGCGAAGGATTCGATTATACTAAAATTAGCCAGGCCGCCATAGAAAAAGGATGGCTCAAGCCCCAACCTCCCCACCACACCCAAAAGCTCAGAAATCCCAAAGGACGGTTCTATGTTTTTGATACATCTGTAGT
>NZ_JBSPZA010000092.1:0-909 GCF_053851535.1 Desulfoplanes sp. PS50
GCCATCGAGGCCCTTGATCCGGATTTTTCCCCCGGCCCGGAAGAGCGCGTGGACTTTGCCATGCAGGTCTTCGGATGAGGGGCGTTTGAGATGTTGGTGATGTCGGAACCCGTCAGTAACCCAAGGCGGGTCCGGGTGGCCGAACTTTATTGGATCGGACACGGTGATGTACGTAGACAAAAAGGCCGTCTTCCTGGGGAAGGCGGCCTTTTTGTGCAGTGTTTTACGAGACAACACGGTCTTTGACTGCAGAATATCATTGGTGGACACGCTTGTTGATTATTTGGGACAGGCAAACTATGCAAACCGATCCAGCTTGCTACAACCGGCCACACCTTCTGCCGTCAAACCGGCATCCCTGGAACGCACATTCGTCCTCACCAACCCGCAATCCCCATGTATTTCAGCCAAGCGGAACCTTTTCTGGTTGCTTTTCCGGATTTTGGACGCACGCAACCACACGCAACCGCATGATCGCGCATAGAGATGAGATGGGATTTTGGGAAAAGTTATCGGATCAGATATTGGAGAGCCGCTTTAACGAGAACATGCCGTCGAGACCCTCCACTTTGCGCGGGATTTTTTCCTGCTTGCAGGCAAAATGATCATGGAAACGCTTGGAATGCCGGGCCACGAACTCTTTGGTGCCGATGATTCCGGAGTCCGTGAAATAGCGGGTCCGGCATCTGAGCCGGTCAGCCGGGGTCAGCTTGTATTCTTTTTTGCGTTCTTTTTCGACCAGCTTCTTGTCCAACCTGGCCCCCTTGCCCGTATCCAGGGCCCCGGTTTCGTACACGAATTCCCGGTAATGGCGCAGACGATCCTTGGTTTCGATCCCCCAGTCGGCCATGCCCAGATCCAGGCTCAGGAAATCATCCCGGTTGTTGGTCTGGAGATGGTAGCCCAGCG